>UQQU01000045.1 GCA_900543325.1 uncultured Clostridium sp.
TTCTTTTCTCCAGGTCCCTTAGTACCAATACCACCACCAGTCCTTGACATTATTGTACCTAGCCCTTGAAGCCTACTCATTCTATATTTAAGTTGTGCTAATTCAACTTGAATTTTAGCTTCTCTACTCTTGGCTCTTCTAGCAAATATTTCAAGAATAAGTGTAGTTCTATCTATAACCTTAGCTCCTATGGCAGCTTCTAAGTTCCTAACTTGTGATCCTGATAATTCATCATCAAATATAACTACATTTGCTCTTAATTTTTGTCTTAATTGAGCAATTTCTAAAACTTTACCTCTACCAATATAAAAAGCAGCACCTATTTTACTTCTACTTTGATAAACACTATCAAGTACTGGAATATCACAAGCTTTTGTTAATTCTTTAAGTTCTTCTAAACTTTCTCTTGTATCAGATCCTACTAATATAGCCTTTTCTTCATCATCTTCAATTATATCTTTTTCCTTTATTAAAGAATCTATATAATTAATTTTATTTAATATGTGCATCTTAGATATTTCTTCTAAAGGTATATGTGCAATTTCTTCATAATCTAAAGTATCATTAAGAACTGTTAACATTCCTAAAGAACAATCTAATATCTTTCCTTCATATATTCCAACAGCCACAATAGCATCTAATTTTAATTTTAATAATGCACTAATGTCTAATGCTGATAAATTACTCATACCATTTGGATGTGTATGAATTATTCTAACACCGGCTAATCTTTTTTCTCTTATATCTAAAGTTTCTATTTCTACAGAAGTAGAGTCTCCAATTGCTATAGTTCTAATATTTCCTCTTCTGTCTATTGCAACACTTACTTCTCTTTCTATAAATGATGAAACTCTAGAAATTACTTCTATTATTTCAGTAGAACAAACTTCATCTTTAGGACATTTAGCTTTATAAAGTCTTTCCAATTCTTCTATGGCAGACTTTTTTACACCATCTATATTTCCATATATCATATTATCACCTCAACTAAAGCATTCTTATTTAGTATATACTAAAAGATATAAAATTAATTTTAGACTTTCTATTAAATTTCTTCCTATATATACTATTATTGCTGAATATTTCACTATATTTTATCTTATTCTAAAGTAAATGTAAACTGAATAGTTTCCAATTTTTCAGTTGCAAAACATTAAAAATATTGTTAAAATTTATATTAATATTGTATTTTAAGTCGAGTATAATTAAGTTTTTTGCATAATATAAATATGCTGACTATTTATGATATTTTTTCATATAATAATTAATAATATAAATACTGTAGTGGAGGTTTTCTACATGGACGATAAAAAACGTAATATTCTTTTTTCTGAAGAACAAATTAAAGTTAGAGTTAAAGAATTAGGTGAAGAAATAAGTAAGGATTATGAAGGTAAAGAATTATATGTTTTACCACTTTTAAGAGGTAGCTTTGTTTTTGGAGCTGATATATTTAAAGCTTTAGATGTAAAAGCTAAAGTTGGTTTTATGACTACTTCTAGTTATGGACATAGTGAAGTTAGTTCTGGTACTGTTAATGTTGTTAATGACATTCCAGATAACATAGAAGGATTAGATGTTTTAATAGTTGATGATATAATCGATACTGGATATACAATGGAATTTGTTATAGAGCACGTAAAAAAATTAGGAGCAAGATCAGTAAAGACTTGCGTATTATTAGATAAACCTTCTAGAAGAAAAGTTGATTTAAAACCTGATTATTGTTGTTTTGAAATAGATGATTTATTTGTAGTAGGTTATGGACTTGACTACGAAGGTTATTACAGAAATGTTCCATATGTATTTAATTGGGAAACTAAATAATATATAAACTTAATAAAAACTTTGAATATTAAAAAGGTGGAGCAAAATAGCTCCACCTTTTTAATCTTGTTCATATGATAATATCTTTCCAGTATTAGCATCTATCTCATAACTATATTCTTTATTATTATTATAAAATTCTAATTCATATTTTTGAATTCCATTCTCAATATCTAACTTCACTTCAGTAAATGTAACTTGATCATTTGTTAAATTTGCATTCTTTAAGGCTATATCTTTTGCTTCTTCTATAGTTATTTGAACTGTATCTGTATTTATTGGTTGTTGTATATTATAATTTTCCACATCCTGATCATATTCTAGTATATTTCCATTAGCTGCATCTATTTCATAATCATATTCGTTGTTTCCAGAATAAAATTCTATATTATATTTTTCTATTCCATTTTCTATTTCACTTTCTGCTCTTATAAATGAAACTTGATCAATTGTCAAGTTAGCATGTTGTAATGCTATTTCTTTTGCTTGATCAACTGTTAGTTTTTCATTAATATTATTTTCAGTAGTTGAGTTTGTTGCATTATTACACCCTGCCAAACTTATACTAATACCAATAATAATTGTTGCTAATGCTAATTTCTTCATTTTTATCCTCCGTTATATAATAATATTAATATTGTTAATATATGTATTATATCTATTAATTAAAAAAATATACCCTTATTTTTGTATATTTATTTTATAAAACTAACTTATTTAGTTGTTAGTTTCAATGGGTAGTTAAATTATATAATACATTCTGCTACTTTTCATGAAAGTAAAATTAAAGAAAAATTAAAATTTTTTAATTTTTATATTTATATTTATATTAATACAGTTATATATTTTAATAAAATAATAGAGGAAGATATAAATTAAAATCTCCTCTACTATCTTTAAAATTTTATATAAACATTAGAAAGTTAATCTTACATAATTCTTTTAGTTCCTATAAATTTAGCAACTTTTTCCAGGTGCTTTCGCCAACAATTCCATCTTGAGATAATCCCATTGACTTTTGATAGTTAATAACTGCAGTCTTAGTTTGTGAACCAAATATTCCATCAACTCCATTAGTATTATAACCAAATGAAACAAGCTTTTCTTGTAGTAACTTAGTTATATTCCCCCTACTTCCTTGTCTAAGTGTAGGACAACCAGCTAATGTTTTAGGTCCTAGAATTCCATCTACTGTTTGATTAGAAAATCCTTGTGCATTACATTCAGCTTGAAGGCTTCTTATCCAATTATCACCTGTTGAACTCACTGTATTGTTACCTATAGTAGATGGTTCATCTGTATTGCTAACCGGTGTAGTTTTAGTTGTTTTATTTGATATAGCTTCAGCTATAGTTTTTCCTATTAAATCTGTTCCTAGTCTTCTATATAATGCAACATCCTCAGTAGCCTCAACAAAGCAAATTTCGACTATCATAGCTTTCATACTTGTATGCTTTAATTCATATAAACCTGTTCTAACTTTTTGTCCTCTATTTTTAAATCCTAAAGATGCAATAGCATTAACGACTCTCTTAGCTATTTCATATTCAGAATAAATACATACCTCTGTTCCTAACGCTCCATTATAACTATCATAAGCCTTATTAAAATGTATTGATGCAAATAAATCAGCACCCCAATTATTAGCTTCATTAACTCCATATGCTAAGTCTGAATTTGAAGTACTTGTACTATCTGGTGGAGTTACATCTAAAACTTCATGCCCTAATTGCCTTAGATATTTTATAACTGAATTTTTAACTAATCTATTTTCTGTTAACTCATCCAATATGCCCCTTGCTCCAGGAACTTTTGGACAATGTCCACCTCTTACTGCTATTTTGCTCATATTTAACATCTCCTCCATAATATTTTATAAAGATCTACATAGATTACTAATAAAAATAGCCCTATCTCATTAGGGCTAATGGATAAAAGCTATTACTTATAATATAATTCTTAACTAATATAATTATATTATTTTTAAATTATCATTATGATTAATACTAAGGGGAAATGATATTGATACCTTTTAAATAATAAAATAAGAAAAATGTAAAAATGATGCCCTATTTTTCAGAGCATCATTTTTAAATAAGTATAATTTTATAAACACATTTCTAATATTTTTTTAACATCCACTTCATTTAATGGAACATAAGCATAAGCTAAATCACCATGTTCTACAGCACCTTTTGCCATTTCATCAAAATGAGTTTCATCAATATTGACTTCTGTTAAAGTCATAGGAATTCCACAATCCTTAAAGAATTTTTCTGTTAAATCAATTGCTTCATTTGCTAAAGCAAACTTATCACCTTTATTTTCTAGCTTCCATACATTTATTGCATAATCCACAAACTTATCTACTGTATTTTCGCTTAAAATATATCTCATCCATCTTGGAGTTACTATTGCAAGTCCTACCCCATGAGTTATATCATAAAAAGCACTTAATTCATGCTCTATTGGATGGCAACTCCAAGCTCCCGGTTTACCACTACCACATAATCCATTAAGAGCCATTGAACTAGCCCACATTAAATTAGCTCTAGCTTCATAATTTGTAGGATCTTTTAAAGCTATTGGACAATACTTTATACAAGTTTCTAATAATCCTTCTGAGAATTTATCTTGAACAAAAGCACCTTCTGTCTTTTTAAAATAACTTTCAAATACATGTGACATTATATCAGCTGTACCTGCCGCTGTCTGAATACTTGGTAATGTATATAAATATTCTGGATCTAAAATAGATACTTGTGGTTTCATATTTACACTTGAAGTACCTAACTTTTCATTAGTATCCATCTTCGAAATAACAGCATTTCCATTCATTTCTGAACCTGTTGCTGCTAAAGTTAAAATTGTTACTATTGGTAAAACTTTATCTATTTTTTCTGGATTGGTTACTAAATCCCATGGATCTTTATCATAAAAAGCTCCTGCAGCAACAACTTTGGCACAGTCTATTGTGCTTCCGCCTCCAACTGCTAAAATAACATCAATATTATTTTCTTTGCAAAGATTAACTCCTCTTCTTACAGTTTCAATCTTTGGATTTGGTTCAATTTTATCAAGTTCAATTATATTATAATCTTTTAATAAACTCTTAACTTTATCATATATTCCATTTTTCTTTATACTTCCCCCACCATAAGCAAGTAAAACATTTTTACCATATCTATTCATTACTTCTGGTAACTTAGAAATTTGACCTTTTCCAAATATCATTTCTGTATAAGCCTTAAAATTAAAATTTTCCATTTTTCATTCCTCCCTATAATATAAATACTAATACTATTATCTCCTTAATCATTAGACTAAAGCAATATTATTTTATAATTTATTATTTACCCTAGTATCTTTATATAACATATTAAAATTAACTATATTTAAAAAAATTTTTCTCCAACAAAAAAAGTGGTATTTACCACTTTTTTAGTTAGAATTACTTCCATTCATATTTATTGCTGTTTCAGGAATTTTCCCCACTATAATAGTATCTGAAACAGGTATTTGACAAGTTACCTCAACTTCCTTGCTATTAAAAGGAACAACAACTCTCATTGTAGTAGTCAAATTCAAATATATCTTATGCCTAGTTTGATTTATTCCCGCACTTTCAAATTCCGACTCATAAGATGTAGTTATATTACCTATTTGTTGCATCTTAACAGTTATTTTAGGCCCCATATTATAAAACATCACATTATTGGTTAAGTATCCTAATGGAATCTTAACACCTAAATCCTCCAGCTCTGAAAGCCTTTCATTACATTTCAAAACTACTTGAGATGCTAAATAATTTTGCTTTACAGTATCCGCTCTTATCATGGTTATATTACCATCAGCATCTTTTTCTATATGAATTATGTCATCGTACTTAAAATTTTCTGAATACACATTAACACTCTCTTCGTTCATAATTTTTACTGCTTCAGACTTTATTTTAATTTCTCCAAGATTAAGCACAGTTGGTAGTATTCTTTTTCCAAAGATGTATATTATAGAATTAAAGGCAATAATTATAAGAAGTGCTATTAACAAATTTGCAGATATTTTGCATTGCTTAAAATTCATATTTCCATGATGTTTAGGTCTCTTTGTATAATATCTCATACACTCACCTTAGTAGTTATTATTTCACTATTATAATTAATATGCTATAATTATATAGAATATTATATTAAATATAAATAAAAGGAGGAACAAATGGCTAAAGATTCTAACAAATCAAAAGGTCCTACAGAAAAAGTAGCGAAATCTAAAAGTGCCAAGAAAAAACTTAAGAAAAAGCCATCAAAGATTAAACAATTTTTCAAATACTTTTTCCTTACAATCTTAATAATAGGATTATTAATCGGTGTTGTTGGTGTTGGTTATGTTGTTGCTGTTATTAAAACAACTCCAGAATTAGATGTTAATGCTATTCATAATTTAAATCAGCCTTCCATGCTATTTGATGATCAAGGTGAATTTATAGATGACTTACCATCTACCGAAATACGATATATTATATCTTATGATGAAATACCCCAAAATTTAATTAATGCTTATATTTCTATTGAAGATGAACGTTTCATGTCCCATGGTGGTATTGACGTTAAAAGAATTTTAGGTGCTGCTGCAAGAGATGTTATGGTTATACTGGGTAAACAAAATGGTATTCATGGTGCATCTACAATAACACAGCAATTAATTAAAAATACTATATTAGCTTCTGAAGCTTCTGCTGAATCAACACCACTTGACAGAATTAATAGAAAGATTAAAGAAATAGCTTTAGCAGTTCAATTAGATAAAAAAATGAGTAAAGAAGAAATAATTACTGCTTATTTAAATACTATTCCTCTTAGCGGTCATATTTATGGTGTTGAAGCTGCTTCTAGATATTTCTTTGCTAAAAACGCTAAAGATTTAACATTACTTGAATGTGCTTATATTGCCGGAATCACTCAAGCTCCTACAACATATAGTGCTTATAATACAAGTTCCTCAAATTATCCAAACGGATATATTAGAAGAACTCAAACAGTATTAAGTAAAATGTTAGAACTTGGTTATATCACACAAGAAGAATTTGACACAGCTTATGCACAAGCTGAAGCAAATGATTTTAACTTCTCTAAGCTAGATACTGACTATGGAGTAAATCAAGAGTGGTTTGTGTATCCAGCATTAAATCAGGTAAAAGAAGATTTAAAAGAAAAGTACAAGTATACTGATGAGGAAGTAAATAAACTACTAGTTAATGGCGGTTTAAAAATATATACTACATTAAATACTGAAATGCAAAATGCAGTTCAAGAAATATTAGATGAAAGAACTAACTTACAAGTTGATGATACTTCTTCAGATCCTACAGATAATGATGGTGTACCTAAACTTCAAGCTGCTGCAACAGTAATTGATTATAAAACTGGTCAAGTAAAAGTACTTATTGGTGGACGTGGAAATCAACCTCCAACTTCACTTAATAGAGCTTATTCTGATTTAAAATCAATTGGTTCTACAACTAAGCCATTAACTGTTTATGGCCCAGCAATAGATACTAAGCTTATAACAGCAGGAACACCTTTAGATGATTCTTCTGTTTCATCAGAAATATTAAAGAAATATAACTTTGGAAATGTTAACCCTAAAAATGCTGATGGTTCAATGGCAGGATTTATTACTGCAAGAGAAGCTTTAACTTATTCTAAAAATTTAACATCTATAAAAACAGTTGATATGTTAGGTTTAGATACAGCACTTGAATATGGGGAAAGAGCTGGTTTAAAATATGCTCCAGAATCTCATACAATGTCAGCATTAGCTCTTGGACAATTTGAACAACCACAAGGCAACCGTGATGGTGGAAATACTACAATTTTAGCTTCTGCATATGGTGCCCTAGGAAACAATGGTGTTATATATAAACCTTCTCTTTATACAAGAGTTGAAGATGCTAGTGGTAATGTATTATTAGAAAAGGAACCTAAAGCTACTACTCTATTCTCACCACAAACAGCATATATACTTTATGATATATTAAAAGGTTCATCAACTAAAGCTCAATTTAGTGATATACCTGTAGCTGGTAAAACTGGTACAACTGATAACTCTGATAACTTCTGGTTTGCTGGAGTTACACCTTATTATTCTGGTTCTGTTTGGATTGGATATGATATACCACAAAAAATGTATGGTAGTAGTGGTAGTGCTGCAACATTATTTGGAAAAGTAATGGATGTTGTACATTCTGGATTAAGCTATACTGATATAGAGGCTCCATCTGGGCTTGTTCAAGCAAAAGTTTGTAAAGATTCAGGTAAATCTCCTACTGATTTATGTTATCAAGATCAAAGAGGAAGTAGAGTTAAAACTGAGTATTTTATTGAGGGAACAGAACCTAAATCAGTTTGTGACGTTCACGTAAAAGTTACTGTTAATAGCTCTAATAATAAATTAGCAAATGATAATACACCTGCAAGACTTCTTGCTGATAAGGTATTTATTAAAAAAGCAAATGCCAATCCTAATGCTGCTGATTATCCATTTGTAGTTCCTACACAAGAAGATGATACTAAACCTGAAGAAAAGATAAAATTATCTGAAATTGGCTTAAGGGCAAATATGGATTTATACGATGCTATTGTTATACTAAATAATAGAGGTATTAAATATTCATTTAAGGGATTATCAGTATCTGGTACTATTAACCCAGGTGAATATACATTAACTTCATTTACATCAGAAATAAATACTGGTGAAACAGTTAAGTTAACTGTAAAGATTACTACTAATACACCAGATGAAAATATCGGAGCAACTCCTCCATCAGAAACTACTCCTGATAATACCGAAGAGGATGATAGAACTGATGAACAACGAATTACTTTTGATGGTTTACTAAATAACTTATTTAATTAATTTAAAGGCAGTCATATAAAATGACTGCCTTTTTATATTCATTTTTAACCAAATGCATTAACTTGCAAGTAAAATTTCATTTTTTTCTACTTTTATTGAGTTTTGATAATTTTAACTTCACTTTATGAATAATACTTTTAATTCTCTTGCATTATTTTCACTTTTATATTATACTATAGTAAAGTACATAGTAAAAAAAATCAAAAGATAAATATAAAAAGGGGGATACTTTATTATGGAATTTTTAAATGAAAAAATACTATTAGTTAATGATTTTATATGGACTTATATTCTTATAGCTATGTTAATAGTAATAGGATTATATTTCACTTTTAAAACTAAGTTCGTTCAGTTTAGCAATATTAAAGAAATGTTCAAATTACTTGGGGAAGGAACTTCTTCAAAAGATAAGGCTAAAGGACAAGTTTCATCATTCCAAGCCTTCTGTATAGGTACTGCTTCAAGAGTTGGTACAGGTAACTTAGCAGGTGTTGCTTCTGCTATAGCAATTGGAGGACCTGGTGCTGTATTCTGGATGTGGTTAATTGCATTAATAGGTTCAGCTTCTGCTTTTATAGAATCTACTTTAGCTCAAATTTATAAAGTTAAAGATGGAGATAACTTCAGAGGTGGTCCTGCTTACTACATGGAAAAAGGACTAAAGAAAAAATGGATGGGAATAGCATTCTCTATTCTTATAATAATATGTTTTGGATTTGCATTTAACTCTGTACAATCTAATACAATTACTGCTGCTTTTAATTCTACTTTTAATGCAAATAAGCTTATAGTTGGAATTATATTAACAGTATTAACATTAATAATCATCTTTGGTGGAGTAAATAGAATTGCTAAAATATCTAGTATACTTGTTCCTATAATGGCTGTAGCTTATATAGTAATTGCTTTATTTATCATAATAATGAACTTCAATCAAATTCCTTCATTATTCAAAACTATATTTGAAAATGCTTTTGGAATTAAACAAGTAGTTGGTGGTGGTATAGGTGCTGCACTATTACAAGGTATAAAGAGAGGTTTATTCTCAAACGAAGCTGGTATGGGATCTGCTCCTAATGCAGCTGCTACTGCAACAGTTTCTCATCCAGCAAAACAAGGCTTAATTCAAACATTAGGAGTATTTACTGATACATTAATTATTTGTACTTCTACAGCATTTATAATACTTTTATCAGGTGCACCATTAGATGGCTCTGTAAAAGGTATAGAACTTACTCAAATGGCTTTAGTTTCTCAAGTTGGTTCTTGGGGAGGAACATTTATATCAATTTGTATATTATTATTTGCTTTCAGTTCTATAATAGGTAACTACTATTACGGTGAAACAAATATTCAATTTATTACAGAAAATAAAGTTGTTTTATATGGATATAGAATTTTAGTTGCTGCTATGGTTCTATTTGGCTCAATTGCTTCAATGGATTTAGTTTGGAACATAGCTGATGTATTTATGGGACTTATGGCTATCTTAAACTTAATAGCTATCGTATTATTAAGCAAGATTGCAATTAAGGCTTTACAAGATTACACGGCTCAAAAGAAAGCTGGAAAAGATCCTGTATTCTATGCTTCTTCTATTCCTGAACTTGGTGATGAAGTTGAAGAATGGAGAGAAGATGAAAAAGAGGCAATAGCCTAAAACTATTAAAAGATGAATCAAAACACTTAGTTTTGATTCATCTTTTTTACTTTTCATTAAACTTTTTTTATAACCACCTTAACCAATAATAATCTGATAACTATTAATATTATATTTCCATTATCAATTTTCTTAATTCTTCAACATTATTAACTATATAGTTAGCTCCATTATCATATAGCTCTTCGTAATCTCCATATCCATATAAAACCCCTATAGATTCTATCCCTATTTCCTTAGCTCCATAAACATCATGTTTTCTATCACCAATCATAATAACTTCTGATAAATCTTTTATATTATTTCTTTCTAGTGCATATTGAATTACTTCACTCTTTTTAACTCTAGTACCATCGAGATTACTTCCACTTACAAAACTAAAATATTTTCTCAAATTAAAGTGTTCTAATATTTTTTGGGCAAATATTGTTGGTTTTGATGTTGCAACTATTAGCACTTTATTATTCTCTTTTAATGAGATAAGTATATCCTCAAACCCTTTATAAACTTGATTTTCATAGATCCCTCTATCTGAAAAGTACTCTCTGTAATACTTTATTGCTTTTTCTGCCTCATCATCATTAAAATTATAATATTCAATAAAAGAATCTTTTAATGGTGGCCCTATAAACTTACAAAGCTCATTTAAACTATCTACTTTAATTCCAAATTTACTTAATGCATATGCAACTGATTTTGTTATTCCTTCCTTTGGATCCGTAATTGTACCATCTAAATCAAATAATATATACTTCTTCACTTTTTAATCCCCCTTGCTAACTTACATAAAAAATCACTATAAGTAATTATATACTTATAGTGATTCACTTTATATTATTCCAACTATTTCGTTAATATCCTTAATTCCTTGCGATCTGCAGAAAGCTTCCATTTCTTCAATTATTTCTTTACCAGCCATTGGATTAAAGAAGTTAACAGTTCCTATTTGAACAGCTCTTGCACCAGCCATCATAAATTCTATAGCATCTAATCCTGTTGTAATACCACCTAAACCTATTACTGGTATTTCTACAGCTTTAGCTACCTCATGAACCATTCTTAAAGCTACAGGTTTAACAGCTGGTCCTGATACTCCAGCATATACATTATTAAATACCGCTTTTTTCTTATATGGATCTATTGCTAATCCTTTTAATGTGTTAATAAGAGATAATGAATCTGCTCCTGCTTCTTGACACTTTATAGCCATATCAACAATATCTTCAGCATTAGGTGATAACTTAACCATTAAAGGCTTATCTACTATAGCTTTTGCTTTTTTAACAACATCATAAGCTACTTCTGATTTAATTCCGAAAGCCATTCCTCCTGATTTTACATTAGGACATGATATATTAAGTTCTATCATATCTATATCAGTGCCTCTAAGCTTTTCTAATGCTATTTCATAGTCTTCAATGCATCCTCCACCAACATTTGCAATAATGTTAGTACCTAACTCTTTCATCTTTGGAAGTTCTTCTACTATAAATCTATCTATTCCCGGATTTTGAAGACCAACTGAGTTCATCATTCCTGATGGAGTTTCAAATACTCTTATTCCATCATTACCAGCTTTTTCATTTAATGTTAATCCCTTAGAAGAAATACCTCCTAAAATTCCTACATTGTAAAAATTATTATACTCTGCGCCAAAACCAAAGGTTCCTGATGCTGCTATTACTGGGTTTTTAAAATCTAATCCGTTTATATTAACTTTTAACATTTTATCTTCTCCTTTGGTTTATTATAATTCTACATAGTATCCATCAAATACTGGACCATCTTTACATGTTCTTTTATTTCCATCTTTAGTTTTACAAGTACACACAAGACAAGCTCCTACTCCACAAGCCATATGCTTTTCCATAGAAACATATACTTTTACTTGCTTTTCTTTACACATTTCAACTACTCTCTTCATCATCACTTCTGGTCCACAGCAAAGTACTGTATCATATTTATCTAAATCTAAAATTTCAGTTACAAATCCTTTATGTCCATGTTTACCAGTATTAGTTGAAACATATACCTCATCAACGTATTCTTTTATCTCATCTATTAAGTATATATCATCTCTGAATCCAGCATAAAGATCCATCTTAATATCATTTCTATTTTTTCTTAACCTTTTAGATACTTCAAGCATTGGAGCTGTTCCTATTCCTCCGCTTACTAATGCAACTCTACCTAAGTCATCAGTTACATTAAATCCATTTCCAAGAGGACCATTTAAACTTATTGAATCTCCAGCCTTTAAAGCTGCAAACTCTTTAGTTCCTGCTCCAACTACTGCATATACAAAAGTTAATGTTTCTCCATTTGTTTCACATACACTTATTGGTCTTGGAAGTAATGTAGCACCATTATGCTTTAACATATAAAATTGCCCTGCTTTAGCTTCATTCTTATCTTCTACCACCATTTTATATATTCCATTTTGAATTTCTTCATTTAATAATATTTTGCCTTGTGTGTACTTCATAACTTCTCTCCTCCTAAAGGTTATTAACTGCGTTTCTTATTTCATCTCTCATTCTAATAGCTTCTCTTCTTGCACAAGCAGCAAATTCTGCTGGTTTGTTTTCTTTCTTATAAGCTAAAAGAATTGCTCTTGATGAATTTACTACTCCACCATTTCCATCTCTTAGGTATAAAGCTACATCTTCAGCTTTTCCACCTTGAGCTCCATAACCTGGTATTAAGAAGAACATATCTTTATATCTTTCTCTTATTTCTTTCCCCTCTTCAACATGAGTACATCCTATAACTCCACCTATTGCAGAATATCCACACTCACCTTTAACACTTTCCCCCATTTTAGTAAGCTTATCTCCTACAACCTTGTAAACCTTGCTATCATCTTTAGTATCTATATTTTCAATATCTTCAGCTCCTGGATTTGAAGTTCTAACTAGTACAAACACACCTTTTTTTCCACTTTCCATGTAAGGCATATATGGTTCTATACTATCCATTCCCATATAAGGACTTAAAGTTATAAAATCAGCTTCGAAATCACCACTAAAATGTCCTTTTGCATATTGAGTAGCAGTTGCCATTATATCCCCTCTTTTTATATCAGCAACTATAATAGCATCTTTTTCTCTTAAATAATCTAATGTTTTCTTATATGCTATAAGGCCTGCTAATCCTAAAGCTTCATAATATGCAATTTGCACTTTATAACAAGCTACAACATCTAAAGTTTCATCTATAATAGCCTTATTATATTCAAATATTGCTTCTTCAATAGATTTTCCTTCTAAAACATGTTCTGGTATATATTCAACAGCTGTGTCTAATCCTAAACAAACTACTCCTCTTTCTTCAACTCTTTTATATAATTTATCCATTATTAAACTTTTCATAAAACTTACGCACCTTTCAATATCTTAATATTTTAGCCTATTATCTTTACTAAATACTATATATTACTTTTCCATTCTTTATAGTCATTATTACTTCTCCAAAATATTTTCTTCCATGGAATGGAGTATTCTTACCTTTTGAAGCAAATTTCTCTTTATCAATGACTACTTCTTTATTTAAATCCACTAATACTAAGTCTCCATCTTTTCCTATAGTAATACTACCTTTATTCATTCCTAAAATATTAGCTGGATTTCTTGACATTAACTCACTTAACTTATTTACAGAAATTCCATTTTTCTTTACAAGTTCTGTATAACAAATACTAAATGCAGTTTCAATCCCAACCATTCCTGGTGCTCCTTTTGCCTTATCTTCTTCCGTATGAGGTGCATGATCCGTACCTATACAATCTACAGTTCCATCTTTGATACCTTCTATTATAGCAGTTACATCAGCTTTTTCTCTTATTGGCGGATTTACTCTATAATTACTTTCATCAGTAGTTAAACCAATATGATGTGGTGTTACTTCACAAGTTACATTAGCGCCCTCTTTTTTAGCTCTTCTTATTGCTTCAATAGAATCTATTGTACTTACATGTGCCATATGAAGTCTTGCTTTTGTTACCTTAGCTAAATATAAATCTCTTATAGTCATTAAATCTTCTGCTATTCTCATATCAATCTTAGAGAATGTTTTATCTTCTGCATGAGACATAACTATCCAATTATTTTTCTTAGCTTTTTCCATAGCTTTCATCATTACGCTAGAATCCATTACACCAACACCATCATCTGTTATTGCAACTAATTCTTTATCATCATCAAAAGCATTTAAGTGCTCTATAGATTTGCCACCAAAGTTTTCTGTTATTGAAACACATTGATGTATATCTATTAATCCTACTTCTTTAGCTTTATTTCTCACATACTCAACAACTTCTTTCGTTGAACATATAGGATTTGTATTACCCATTAGGCAAACCCCTGTATATCCACCTTTAGCTGCTGCTCTTGATCCACTTTCCATATCTTCTTTATATGTTAAACCTGGATCTCTAAAATGTGCATGTGTATCTATGAATGAAGGCATTAAAGTTAAACCTTTTGCATCTATTATATCTATTCCATCTTTATTTATTTCTTTTCCAATTTCAGTTATTATTCCATCTATGATTAATATATCTCCATAAAAGCTTTCATAAGCATCTATTACATTAGCATTCTTTATTAATAAGTTCATCTATTTACACCTCGCTAGGATTTATTATCTGTTCACAATATTCACATTTATAACTTCCTTTTTCTCTATCAACTAATGTGAAATTATGAGGTATATACTTTTCTTGTGAAGTTATACAGTTTGGATTTTCACATAATAATATATTTTGAATCTGCTCTGGTAATTCTGGTTTTATTTTGCTAACTATTACTTCATTTCTAACTTCATTTATAGTAATACCTGGAGATAATAACCCAAGTACTGTATAATTTATTTCCTCAATATTCTCAATTTTTATTATATCTTTTTTTCCCATCTTTTTACTATCTGCATTTATTATTAACGCAACTTGATTTCCTAATTTATCTAAGTGTAAATATCTAAATATTTTGACTCCCATTCCAGCTTTTATATGATCTAACATGAATCCATTTTTTATACTAGTTATTTGTAGCATTTACATTACCCCCAGTAATTTAACTATTAAAGCCATTCTTACATACATTCCATATTCAGCTTGCTTGAAATAAACTGCTCTTTTATCATCATCTACCTCAGTAGCAATTTCATTTACTCTCGGAAGCGGATGCATTACAATCATATCATCCTTAGCCTTTGTCATTTTTTCATTATCTAATATGTAACAATCCTTAAGTCTTAAATATTCTTCTTGATTAAAGAATCTTTCTTTTTGAATTCTTGTCATATATAAAATATCTAATTCATCTATTACTTCTTCTATATTTTCTACTTCTCTAAATGATATATTATTTCTTTTTAATACTTCTTCTCTAATATATTCCGGTATTACAAGTTCCTTTGGAGATATAAAAATAAATTCTGTTCCTTCATATCTAGACATAGCAGCAATTAATGATTGTACTGTACGCCCATTTTTTAAATCTCCACAAAGACCAATCTTGTGTCCTTCTAAAGTTCCTTTTTGTGATTTTATAGTTAATAGATCTGTTAATGTTTGAGTTGGATGTTGATGTCCACCATCTCCTGCATTAATAACCGGTACTGATGAATACATGCTTGCAACTTTTGCCGATCCTTCTTTTGGATGTCTCATTGCAATTATATCTGAATAAATAGAAACCATTCTTATAGTGTCTGCTAATGTTTCACCTTTTGCACTTGAAGTTGAATTTGGCTCTGAAAACCCTAATATTTTACCGCCTAATCTCATCATTGCAGCTTCAAAACTAAATCTTGTTCTTGTGCTTGGCTCGTAAAAAAGTGTAGCTAAGATTTGCCCATCACAGATATGTGAAAATTCTTTTGGATTTGAAATAATTTTTTCTGCTAATTCGAATATTTCATTAAGTTCTTCCTTAGAAAAGTCCATTGGACTTATTAAATGTTTATTTTTCATTTATTGTCACTCCTTTTTAACATCACAGTGTTAAATTTAAAGAATACAAAAAACCTTCCTCATTATATAAGGAAGGTATAGTAATCTTGCAATATGGGTATTATTACAACTTCCTTATGAATCTCTCGGATTCCTTTAAAGGTTCTTTGTGTTAGAATATCATTTCATTAAAAATTTGTCAATATTTTTTTAACTCCAGTTATTCATTACATCGTCCCACATCATTTTACCACATTTAGCTAAAGATACTGTTCCATATACACTATTAGGTATGTCTTGAGATAAAACAGTAAATACAAATTTACCTTTTGGCAATTCTAAATATGCTGTATCATTTTCAACACCTTTTTTATCCCCTGTTTTACTGGATATTTCAATCTTTAAATCATCAGGAATGTATAGAGCTAATTTATTTTTTATTTGCTGTCTTCTTAAAATATCTATAAGCATTTGACCATTATCTTTACTTAAGAAAGTGCCATTAGATAAGTGTTTCCATATTTTAGACAAATCATAAGCTGTTGTTATGTTTTCAACATCTGTTATAGCTGTTCTTTCATCATTTGTCTTTCTATTTAATCTAGTATTCTTTAATCCCATTGCTATAATGTCTTCATTTATTTGTTCCATTCCTACTATATCAATAATTTTATTAGCAGCTGTATTATCACTTTGAATCAACATAATTACCATAAGCTCAAATACTGTATATTCTCTTTCATTAAATTCATGAATTATTCCAGTACCATAAACTTTATCTGAGGTTTGTATCTTTACTCTATCCATAAAATCAACTTTTTTGTTTTCAACTGCTTTTATTAAAGAAACAGCAATGGGAAGTTTCATACATCCTGCAGCTGTCATAGAAACGTTTTCATTGTATCCATACACATATCCGCTTTTTAAATCTTCAAAAAAGAAACTATACTTTCCAATTCTTGATTCTAAATATTTCTTTATCTCTTTCATAATACCCTCCTAAATCCAATGATTCAAATATTTCTTTTACTTTAATATAAGTATATCATATTGTCAGAATATTTTGAAGTATTCCACTTAAAATTTTTCCATTATTCTCTATATACGAAAATAGTGGTAAGTTTCAAATATAGAATTTAGCATATTTAAACTCACTTCTATATTATTTCCCCTTACCACTAATAATATTTAAATTATTAAAATATTATTACTTATTCAGCAAAAGTAATACCTATTTTCTTAGCAACTTGTACTAATTCACCATCGATATTAACATTTTTGGTTTTTTGTCCAATTACATTTTCTAAACTATCGCTACTTATAGTATCACCTTTTAAACAAACCATTTCTCCAAATTTACCACTCATCATAAGCTCAACAGCTGCAACACCATATCTTGTTGATAGTATCCTATCATATGTTGAAGTATTACCTCCTCTTTGTATATGACCTAATACTGTACATCTAACTTCATGATCTTTAATTAGCTTTTCTAAATCACCTGCAAGCTTATTACCTATTCCTCCTAATCTTATAGGATCTGGGCTATCAGCAACAATTTTTGCCACTACAACTTCTCCATCTTTAGGTTTAGCCCCTTCTGATACAACTATAATAGTGAAGTTTTTACCCTCTTCTTCTCTCTCTTTTACCTTTTCAGCAATTTTATTAATATCATATGGAATTTCTGGTAATAAAATAATATCTGCTGATCCTGCTATTCCGGCTTCTAACGCTATCCATCCAGCATTTCTTCCCATTACCTCACATAACATTATTCTATGATGGGATTCTGCAGTTGTATGAAGTCTATCTAAAGCTTCAGTTACAACATCAATTGCAGTATTGAATCCGAAAGTTACATCTGTTGATGCTAAATCATTATCAATAGTCTTAGGAACACCTATTACCTTAACACCTTTTCTTGCAAAATCTCTCGCAGATGTTAATGTACCATCTCCCCCTATAACTACTAATACGTCAACTCCTTCTTTTTTAAGATTTTCTACTGCTACATCAGAAACATCTCTTTTTACCATTTCTCCATTTTCTTCAACTAGATAATCAAATAAATTATCCTTATTTGAGCTATAAAGAATAGTACCTCCTCTATGTAATATTCCTGATACTGTATCTAATGTTAATGGAATAAAATCATTATTATATAATCCTCTATATCCAAACTTATATCCTATTACTTCAATGCCGTAGTTTAATATTGCTGTTCTTGTTACCGCTCTTATTACTGCATTTAAACCTGGACAATCTCCACCACCTGTTAATAAAGCTATTTTTTTAATTTTTTGTTCCATTTGAAAATTCCTCCCTACCCCATTATCTAATAAATTTTCAGCATTTTTCCCTGTTAAATTTCTTCTTATTACACTCTTATTCATAAAATTCTGAATATTTATTCTTCTATTATAATATCATAAATTACAATATCTGGAAAGTATTTTTTCAATAATTCCCTTTTTGGAATTATTAATAACAAAAAGGTAGATTACTAGAATCTACCTTTAATATTTCTATATTATTCATTTATCTTTATTAATATGCTAACTCTAAATTATCAAGATTAATAACTGTACTTTCATCATTAACATACTTATCATATACTTTTTTAATTGCTTCATAGTTATTTGTAATTAAATCTTTTAACTCCTGATCTAAATCACTTGGCATATCATTATATGCAGATTCTATATTAGAATATCCTCTCCATATATCTTTATCTACCATTACATAATAACAAGCAGCATTATTAAGTGATAAAACATCATTTTCATTTAATGAATATGCTTTTTTTATACTTTCAATTGCTTTATCATAATCTTTATTATTAAAATATACAGTTCCTAAAGTTCTATAATATTTATAATAATCCTCATTTATTGATATTGCTTTCTTTAAATCCACAATAGCTTCATCAGTATTTTCCATAGCTAAATCAACAAAAGCTAAATCATAATATATTGCATCTTCATCTTTATTTAATGATAATACAAAATTAAAAGTTTCCTTAGCCTTCTCATAATTTTGTAAATCATTTTCGTATATTTTTCCTATACTTGTAATTAAATTATAATTAAATGGCTCATTATATATAGCTGTTCTAAAGTATCCCTCAACTTTATCAGAATTTCCTTTTGCAATTAATATCTTAGGAATTAAAATCCCAAAAGTATTTGCATATTCAGGATTTGCTATAATGGCAGCATTACAAGCCTCTAAAGCTTTATCATATTGTCCCTTATTATAATATTTCCAAGCCTCTACATAATTATATACATATGAGTCCTTATCTAACTTATCAACATCAATCTTATCAGTTATAACTTCTGATAAATCTATATTTGATTCTTCTAATGCATTAATCTCATCTAGCCAAACTTCATAAGCTTCTTCTTTTGGATTCTCCCCTGATAACTTTTTTATTTTGTTTAATAATTTACTTTTATCAAATTCACAAGTTTCCATTATAACATCAAAAGACTTAATTTCATTTTTATCTAAATCATAAGATTTCTTTAAATTCTCTAGTCCATCATCATAATTTCCTAACATAATTTGCATTTTAGCTAAAATCGCTAAATCATAAGCACTTTCATTATCTACAGGATATGAATCAACAATTTCCTTTGCTGATTTATTATCTCCCTTAGCTAGATATATGGCAAACATAGTTTTTAACAATGGTTTATATGTATTATATGTAGGTAAATAATATTCTCCAAAGCTTTCTGCTTGATCTAATTCATTGTTTATATAGAAAGTAAATACAACTTGATTAATTAGTTCTTTATCTTGCTCTATATACTTATCTCCACTTTCTAACATTAACTTATCTCTTTTTACTATAGCTTCTCTTAATAGGTTATCTGATTGAGTTATATCACCTTTTATAGAGTATACTTCTGCAGCTTTAACAGTCCATATTGGCCAACTATCATCATTTTGCATTGATATATACTCATTAATAGCATCATCAAATTTTCCATCATAATAATATTGTTCAGCTTTATTACTAGTTATTGTTACTGTTTTATCTCCCATTATTGTCTGTATCGATACTAATACTACAAATGCAAAAACTATTGAAAAAACTAAAGTTACTATTGATCCTATATATGTATTTTCTTTATTTACTTTTTTATTTTTCTTTAAGGAGTGGTTTTTCTTTCTTTCCATAAAGCCTCCATATTGGTTTAATATTTTTTGTTATTTATTATAATATTACCAAAAATCTTATTATCTTTCAATTATTTATTGAAAAAACAAAAAAATATTGTAGAATTTCGTTTATAAATTCAATAAATTAAGAGTTAAAAGTTATATACTCAACCTTTAACTCCTAATCCACTTTCTTTCTCTTTTAATTTTATACATCATCTTTTTTTATAAGCCTATTTTCAATAACTGCCACTATCTCATACATTATAAAAGCTATAACTGATAAAATAACTATGCTCATCATTACCATATCTAATTGCGCTATTTGTCCACCATATATAATTAAGAAACCAAGACCTTCTCTAGCAACTAGGAATTCCCCCATAATTACTCCTACCCAAGATAATCCTACATTTATCTTTAGAGCTGATATTATAACCGGAACACATGCTGGGAAAATTAAATATCTTAATGTTTGCCATTTACTTGCTCTGAATGTTTTCATTAATAATATTTTACCCTTATCTACTTCTTTAAATCCCGTTAAAACACTTATTATAGTTGTAACTATTGAAATTAATAAAGCAATAGTTATAATAGCTGAAGTTCCATTTCCAACCCAAAATATAATTATAGGTGCTAATGCAACCTTAGGAAGTGCATTTAAAACTACTAAATAAGGATCTAATACTTTAGATGCTGTTTCTGATGACCATAATAAAACAGCAATTATAACACCTAGAGCTGTGCCTAAAAGAAACCCTAATATAGTTTCATAACAAGTTACCCAAATATGCCTTGCTAGAGTTCCTTCATTTATAAATTTAACTAATGATTTAACAATTCTACTAGGACTTGATGTTAGAAAGGGATCTATCCATTTAAATTGTGCTGCAATTTCCCACAGTGCAATAAATATAACTAAAATAGCCATTCTAAGAATAGTAATTTTTACTTTCTTTCTTTTAATATTTTTTAGATATAATTCATGTTCCTCATTCATTTGCATTCTCTATTTCCCCCCATAGCTTTTTAAAGTATTCATTATATTCATTCTCTTTTCTTTTATCAAATGGAGTTAAATAATCTCTTTGAAATGAAATCGTTACATCATCTTTAATAGTTGCAGGTCTAGCACTTAAAACTATTACTCTTTTAGACATTGTTATAGCCTCACCTAAATCATGAGTAACCATTATTGCAGTTTTGCCTTCTTTTTTTATTATTTCTGCCACATCATCTGTAACCTTTAACCTACTTTGGTAATCTAAAGCTGAGAAAGGTTCATCTAATAATAATACTTCTGGTTTTAATGCTAATGTTCTTATAAGCGCTACCCTTTGTCTCATTCCTCCTGATAATTCAGTTGGTTTATGATTTGCAAACTTTTCTAATCCATAGTTTTTTAATAATTCATATGCAAATTCTATGTTTTCTTTCGTATATATTTTCTTTATCTTTAACCCTAACATTATATTTTCTCTTACTGTTAACCATGGAAATAAAAAATCTTTTTGGAACATATACCCCATTTTATCTAAGTTATTTTTAACTTCTGGATCATTATATTTAACTTCACCTGAAGACGGTTGTAAAAGTCCACTAATTATATTTAGCAGTGTAGATTTTCCACATCCTGATGGACCAATTATACTTATAAACTCTCCATTATTAACGGTAAAATTTATATCTTTTAAAGCCTCTGTTACTCCATCTTGCTTATGATAATTCATATTTACATTTTTTATCTCTAAGAGACTCACTCTTCCCACCACCCTTTTGCTTAGTTAGAAGTTAGGAGTTATATCTTCAAAAACTTCTATATCATTTTACCCCTAACTACTAACTCACTAATACTAACTTTTAATTATTTTATAACCTTATTTGCAAAATCATTATTTACAATAATATCAAAGTCTGGCCTTGTTTGTATTAGAGTTGAATCATAACCTTGTATTATATCCATTAGCCTATTTAATCCATCCTCACTAACAACTGGATTTTCTGCATAAGCATCTATATTCTTATAGTTATCAATAACTTGTGCTATTACCTCTTCATCGGTTCCTGGAAAATATGAAGATATTGACTTTGCAACTTCATCACTTGTATGTTCTTTAACCCATTTTTGAGCTTTATATATTGCATTGGTAAACTTTTGTAATACTTCTGGATTTTCATCCATATATGATTTTGTTGTATAGAAACATGTATATGCTATATTACCTGCAGACTCTCCAACAGAAGCTACAATACTTCCACCACCATCATTCTCAAGCATTGTTGCTGTAGGTTCAAATAATGCTACATAATCACCAGTACCTGACTTAAATGCTCCTGAAGTAGCTGTAAAATCAATATTAGTTACCATATTAACATCTGTTGATGGATCTAATCCATTTTCTTTCAATACATACTCTAATGCCATTTCTGGTATTCCACCAGGTCTTCCACCAATTAATTCTTTTCCCTTTAATGATGCCCAATCAAAGTCATCTTCTACTTCTCTTCCAACTAGAAATGAACCATCTCTTTGAGTAAGTTGTCCAAATACCACCGGATAGTCCTCTCTACCTTGATTATAAATATAAACTACTTGTTCTGGACCTGAAAAACCAATATCAACATTTCCACTTAACAATTGTTGCATTGTTTTATCTGCACCTTGTCCAGTAGATAAATCAATCTCTAGACCTTCCTCTTCAAAAAAACCTTCACTAATTGCTACATACATTGGTGCATAAAATACAGATCTAACAACTTCATTCAACCTTACAGTTTGTAACTCATCAGTACCAGTATCTTTAGTTGATGTTTTCCCACATCCAACAAAAGAAAGTCCAATAATAGCTACTATTCCTATAATAGTAACAAATTTTTTAAGGAAATTACTCATTTTTACTCCTTTTTTTAGATAAACTAATTATATTATTATGATTCATATTATGATTTATAGATACTTTTTGTTAATTAATGTAATTTAAAATTGATACAAATTCTATAAGTATTTACTATTTTTTTTTTTAGTGTTAAAGTATTTGTGTATAAACGTAATTCTAAGTTTAAGTTAGAAACTTAAATCAATTTAAGGCTTAGAATTCACTATCTATAATTGAGTCTGTATGACCAATCATATTATTACACTGACTAACCTTCAGATAAAAGAAAGGACTGATCTATAAATGAAATTTTTTAGAGAATCTATATTACTTCTTAGTATTTATTTCGCAGGTGAGATACTTTCAAAACTTCTCAATTTACCTGTACCTGGAAGTATAGTAGGAATGATCTTACTATTTGTTTTATTAACATCAAATATTATAAAAGTTGAAAAAATTGAAAATTTGGCTAACTTCTTTTTAGATCACTTAGCATTTTTCTTTATTCCAGCTTCCGTAGGACTTATGACATCTTTTGCCTCCCTTAAAGGAAGCATTTTCAAAATAATACTTCTATGCATATTAACTACTATAATTGTTATTGCAGTTACAGGTATTACAGTTCAATTTATATGTAATAGAAAATCTGTCAAAGAAGATAAAAAAAATACAATTAACAAAAAGGGGGCTTAATTAAATGGATGTGTTTACAAACAATATGTTTTTTGGAATATTCATTTCTTTAGTTGCTTTTGAAATTGGTCTATTTATTTATAAGAAAACAAAATTTCCACTTTTTAATCCGCTTCTAATAGCTACAATACTTGTAATTGGATTTTTGAAAATATTTAATATTGATTTTGATACATATAATAAGGGTGGACAATTTATTAATATTTTTCTAGGACCGGCAACAATTGTTTTAGCTGTTCCACTATATAAAAACTTATCACTACTTAAGAAAAACTTTTTACCTATATTTACTGGAATTTTTGTTGGAAGCTTAGTTAGTGTATTATCAGTTATTTCTATATCACTTTTCTTAGGTTTAGACAGTAGTTTAACAGTTTCTTTATTATCTAAGAGTGTTACTACACCTATAGGTATTGAAATAACTAATAGTTTAGGTGGAACTTCATCTATAACAGTTCTTGCCATTGTTCTTTCTGGAATAATCGGTGCTGTAGTTGGACCTACTGTATTTAAAGTTTTAAGAATTAATCATCCAATTGCTAAAGGTGTTTCTCTAGGAACAGCTTCTCATGCTGTTGGAACAAGTAAGGCCTTAGAAATAGGTGAAACTGAAGGTGCCATGAGCTCATTATCAATTGGAGTTGCAGGAATAATTACTGTATTTTTAGCACCTGTTTGCTACTCTATTTTATCAATTTTTATATAGAAAAAAACCATAAGATATAGTATATACACTTACATATCTTATGGTTTTTATTTTAAATACTGTTTAATTTATAAATTCCATTTTCCAGTTATAATATCCTGTCTTTTCATCCTTTTCATATCGTAAATATGCCGAGAAGAAAGTTCCCTTTTTACTCTTTAAATTTCTAAAGCCTACTTTTCCGTTTTTAAGAAGTAACTCAACCATTTCCTTGGTTACTTTCTTACCCATTGATTCTATAAACTTATCATTTTTCCAAATGGTATATTTACATCCATTTTTCCAATTAGTACAGCCAAAGCCTTTTTCACCTTCGATTATATCATTGCCACACACAGGGCATTTTCCTATACTTTCTGCCCCCTCTGGCAATGCTACTTTAAAGTTTTTTAGCATAGCTGTATCTTTCTTTATATCATCTACAGCTTCCACTGTAAAATCTTTTATCATAGTTAAGAAATCATCTTTTTTAAATTTACCCTTTTCTATATCAGATAAAGTCTTTTCCAGCCTTCCTGTATATTCTAAATCTAAAAGCTCTTTAACTGGGAATATTTCAACTAGTGTTCTTCCAAGTTCAGTACAAGTTAAACTCTTACCCTTTGATTTAATATATCCAGTATCCTTTAACTTCTTAATAGTTTCAGCTCTTGTTGCTGGTGTTCCTATACTAAATCCACTTAAGATTGCTTGCATCATTTCAGGTGAATCTTCTTCATCTTTAAAACTTTTTCCACAAGTCTCCATAACCCTTAATAAGGTTTTTTCATTGTGAAGCTTTGGTGGTTTCTTAGTTACAGTATTAACTTTGCCATCAACTACTTGAACCATTTCCTTTTCACTTACAAATGGTAAGATAGTATCTTTTGTTTCAATCTTTTCAACTACACGCCATCCTTCAACTCTTTGAACTCTACCTTTAGCAGCAAAAGTACCTTTAAAGTTTTCATCATGAACTTTTACTGTTAACTTAGTTTCTTCAAACTCTGCTATTGGCATAAATTGCATTATAAATCTATTTTTGATTGCATTATATACTATTTCTTCATCTTTACTTAAACCTGTAGGCTTAATATATGTTGGGGTTATAGCACTATGGCTCTCTACCTTAGAATTATCAAATATTCTCTTATTATCTACAAATTTAATTTGATCTTCGTATTGTAATCCCTTCTTTACGGTTTCTAAAACCTTTCTTGTTTTATCCTTTAAACTTTCATCTAAAGCTACGCTACCTGTTCTAGGATAAGTAATAAACTTTTTTTCATAAAGGCTTTGTGCTATCTTTAATACCTTATCTGATGTCCAACCTTTGTATTTGCTAGTTATATGTCCCTGTAAGTTAGATAAATTAAATAATAGTGGAGCATACTCTCTCTTCTTCTCTACTTGCTTCTCCACAACTTCACCTTGTTTATCTTTTAGCTGCTTTTTTAATTCTTCAACAACTTTTTTATCTTCAAATTTTTCATTATTATTTTCATTATAATAAGTTCCTTCAAACTCTTCATTATTTTTTGTCTTAAAAGTTGCTAACAGCTTATAGTATGTAGATGCCTTGAAATTTTCTATTTCTTTATCTCTATCATATATAATTTTTAATGTAGGAAGTAATACTCTTCCTATATTAATCATTTTACTCTCCTTACCTGTACCACCATATCTTAATGTGGCTACTGAAGTTAAATTTATTCCTATAATCCAATCAGCCCATTGCCTACTTATACCTGCATCTTGAAGGGATTTCATTTCTATATTTTCCTTTAAATTATTCATCCCCTTTTTAACTTCATCTGGTGTCCATTCGTTCAGTAATAATCTATATATAGGCTTATCTTGATTTAAATACATAAATACTTCTAGTGATATAAGCTCTCCCTCACGATCTTGGTCAGTAGCAGATATAACGCCATCAACATCATCACGTTCTATTAACATCTTAATTATATTAATTTGCTTTTCTGCACCTTTATCTGTAACAGCTCTATTTACATTATCACATTTAATCTTGTATTTAAATTCCTCAGGTATGAATGGAAACTTATCCATTCTCCACCCTTTCATACTTTCATCATAATCTTTTGCATCAAATAATTGAAATAAATGACCAAAAGCCCATGTTACTAAATAATCATCACCTTCAAAATA
>UQQU01000046.1 GCA_900543325.1 uncultured Clostridium sp.
TAATTAAGATAATTTAATCTGACTTTTATGGTATAGAATAATTCGCCGTATAACACTAAGAGTCATAGAAAAGAGTTTAATTGTGGATGTAAAAAAGTAGTTTGTGTTATAACTGGACAAGTTTTTAACTCTACTATAGAAGCTGGTGAGTTTTACAATATTAATCCAAGTGGTATTAGACAGTGTTGTAGAAATGTTAGAAAGAGTGCTGGAAAACTTAACGATAAAAAATTGGTATGGAAATATTTAAACTAAAGAAAGGAGTTGGTTACTATTCCAAAAGCAAGTAAACCAGTTGCTTTAATGAGCAAGAATTTAACTAAAGAAGAAAAAGAAGCACGTTTAGAAGCTGAGGAAAAAGTAAAAACTGCTTCAGATAAAGTTTATGAATGTCCAATGGATATAGTGAAAAGTGAACAAGAAGTTTATATGTTCATAGTTGAAGAAATGAGAGAGCTTGATTTATTGACCAACTTGGATATTGAGAGAATAAAGATTTGTGCTAATGCAGTTGTAAACATTAGACAAGCAAGAGTATTAATTAGAAAGTATGGATTAGTATATGAAAAGCCTGATGGAAGTTTACAGAAGAATCCAGCAGTTAATGTACTAAAAGATTATGAAGCTATTTATTCAAAGTGTGAGAAAGAGCTTTGTTTATCCCCACAAAGTAGAATGATGTTATCTAAGATTATGGCTGAAGCTTCAGCAAAAGAAGAAGATGAAATTTTAAAGTTACTTAGAGGTGATTCATAAAAATGTTAATGATAACTAATTATGATGAACTTATTGGTTACAGATGGGCAAAAGATGTTGTAGAAGGTAGATTTGTAGCTAATAAATGGGTAAAGCTTGAAGCAAAAAAGTATATTAATAGATTGGAGAATCTACAACATAAAGATGACTTTCAATATTACTGCAGTAAGAAAGAGAAGGATATAATTTATGGATTATTACATTTTATAAACTTTGGTACTGGATTTTATGCTGGAAAACCATTTATAGAATATGCAACTGGTTATCAGATGATGGTTATAGAAAATACCTTCCTTTGGTTAAATAAAGATTCTTCAATTAAACAAAAAATGATAGAAGAAATATATTTACAACTGGGGCGTAAGAGTAGCAAAAGCGTTTTGTGTAGTATTATAGAAATTCTAATTATGCTTAGAAGTTCGCAATTCTCACAAAATGCAATTTGTGGATTAACGAGGGATATTACTTCTCTTATAAAAGCTGATATGGAAAAGATACTTAGAAATAGTCCTAAGATTGGTAAGTATTTTAAAATTCAAAGAGATAAGATTATTTGTACCATAAATGATTCTACTTGTAGGAATCTATCAGGTGATGCGAATAATGGTAATGGACTTTTATTACAAACTTTTATCTTTGATGAATGTGGTAGTTTACCTGACCAAGAATTAATTGGAGTTATGAAGCTATCTCAAATGTCTACAGAGAATAGATTAGCTATGTATATTTCAACTAGTTATGATATGGAAATATCAGCTTGGTTTGAAATGATAGATTGGTATAAAAAAGTTCTAGATGGAGCAATTGAAGATAATGGAAAGACAATGGGGTTAATATTTGAATTAGATTCTGATGATGATTATAGTGATGAAAGTTGTTGGATTAAGGCTTCACCACTTCAAATGACATTAGAAAATGGTAGAGAATTTTTAAGAAGTGAGTTTCAGAAAGCAATAGAGATACCTTCAAAAATGAGAGAGTTCAGGATAAAAATTTTGAATGAAAGATTACCATCTGCAAAGGTAGAAAGCTATATTCCTATTTCTTATATAAAGGAATGTGTAATACCTAGAAATGATTTTAGCTTCAAGGGTAAAAATGTATATGTTGGAATAGATGCTTCAATCTCAAGTGACAATACAAGTGTTAGTATAGTTTGTATTGATAAAGGAAAAGTTTATGTAAAGTCTATGTGCTTCATTCCTGAAGGTAGAATCATGGAGAAATCAGTTAAAGAGAAATGTGATTATCGTAGGTTTATCCAAGAAGGCGATTGCATTGCTTGTGGTGATTTAACAATCAATTATAGTGTACTTGAGGATTATGTAGCTAATATCGAGAAATCATTTGGTTGTAAAGTTATGGGAGTTGCTTATGATAGATGGAATTTTATCAGCAGTGCTACAAAACTTGAAGCTCAAGGACTGAAAATGATTGATACTCCAATGCATTCAAAAGTATTATCGCCAATTTATAAATTACTTGAAGAGAAGGTACTAAATAAAGAAATATGTTTCTTAGACAATGGTTTATTATTAGATAACTTTGCAAACTGTAGATGTAAATATTCTGAGAATATGGACAAGTATCTAACAAAGAAATCCAGTAATGGAAAGATTGATATGGTTATTAGTCTTGCATTAGCTCTGACTCAGCTTGAGGAAAAAGAACTTAGATACAAGAGAAAACAATTTATAAGTTACGACTTATAGAAGGAGGTGGAGATTATAAATATTAGAAGCTTATTTGGATTAGAAAAAAGAGATAATAGTTCAATTTTTAGTTCATCATTAAGTAGTTCAGCTACAAGCAATGTATATGTTACTAGTAAGAATGTAACAGAAATTCCTATGGTTAATAGTAATATAAATTATATTGCTGGTAGAGTTGCACCTTTAAAAGTAAAGCTTTACAAAAAGGAAGATGGCAAGATAGTTGAAATCAAAGGTGATGTTAGAACTAGATTAATGAATAATGATTGTGGTGGAGTTATTTCTTCATATAATACTAAATTCAATATGATTAAGGATTACTTAATTCAAGGTAGAAGTCATATTTTTGTTGAAAGAAAAGGCTTAAATATTAACTCATTAAGATATGTTAATCCAAGTGATGTAATGATTATGGGGAATAACGAGCCTATATTTAAAACAGTTCAATATTCTGTAATGGGTAAACCTTATAATGATTTTGATTTTATCACTTTAGCAAATACAACTGATGGTGTTACTTTTAGTGGATTAATCAATCAGAACAAGACTTTACTTGAAAGTGCTATGTATATACTTAATAACAATAAGGTATCAGCTAAAAACTCTAATGCACCTAAAGGGATTATAGAATCTGATATACCTTTAGGACAAGAAGAACTTGATGCTCTAAAGTCTAGCTGGAGAAAATTCGTTTCTAATGGTACAGAGCAATCATTTGTATTAAACCAAGGTTTACATTTTCAAAATGTAGGTGGAAATAATCAGCAGAATCAAATAGTAGAGCAACAAAATCTACTAGATAAACAAATTTGTGCATTATTTGGTACAAGTATTGAGCTTATAAATGGTACTGCTAGTGAAGAACAGGAGAAAGCCTTTATAAGAGCAAAGTTGATACCACTATTGGATAAGATTATAGAAGAATACAATAGAGTGCTTTTATTGGAAACTGAAAAAGATTCAATGTTCTTTGCATTTGACCTAACAGAGATTAGCAAAGATGCTTCAATGAAGGATAGGATGGAAGGTTACGAAGTAGCTCTTAAGAATAATATCATGGATATTAACACAGTAAGAGAATTAGAAAATCTACCAAGAATACCAAACCTTGATAATGTATTAAAGATGAACTTATCTGATGTTCTATTCAATGTATCGAATGGAAATTCAATGATATTAAATCTAGGAAAAACTGTTGACCTAGATGGAAATATAGAAGATGGTACTAAATCATCTGAAACTCTTCAGGAGTAGGGGGTGAGTATTATTAATACTGAGTACAGAATAAAAGATATGGAGCTTCAAAATAATGAAGATGGCTCATATAAAATAGGTGGTTATATCAATGTAACCAATAGAGAATCTGAAACCTTATACAATAAAAAGAATGGTAAGTATTTCAAGGAAATTATGACTAGTGGTGTATTTGAAGATGCTTTAGAAAGAGCTGAAGAAATACCATTATTACTAGAACATAATTGGGATGAAAAACTTGCATCTACATCTTTAGGAGATTTAACTCTTAAGGAAGATAATATAGGGTTAAGATTTGAAGCCACTATTAAAGATGAATCATTATATCAAAAGATTAAAGCTGGAATTATCAACTCTTGTAGTTTTGGATTTAAAGTTCTAAGAGAAAGAGTTGAGTGTATTAACTCTAAGCTAGATAGAAGATTTGTTGATGCAATAGAGCTTCTAGAAGTATCTCTTGTGAAGAATCCAGCTTATGTAGGTTCTCTTTGTGAATCAAGAAGTTATGAAGATGAATTAACTAAGATTAGAGAAGCAATAGCTGATTTACAAGAAAAAGAAAAAGAGATTATGGCTCAATTAGAAGATATTGAAGTTGAAGAAACTGAAATATCTGAAGAAGAAACAACTATAGAAAAAAATCTTGAAGATAAGAATGAAGTTGATACTGTAAATGAAGTTGAACCAACTGAAGAAGAAAAGGTTACTTCAGAAGATGTTGATGCAGAAGTCTTAGATGAAGAGATTAAAGAAGTAGTTGAAGAATTAAATAATGATGAATTTAAAGAGAAGTTAAAACTTTTCATAGATATTCATAAAGCAAAGATGTAAAACACTTAGTCAATAAAAGGCTAGGTGTTTTTTATTTGAGAAAAATTAGGAGGTTGCTATGAATACAAAAGCAATGTTTGAAAAGAAAGCACTGTTACTTACAGAGCTTGAAGATATTTTAAACAGTTCAGAAGTTGAAAATAGAAGCTTCAACGAAGAAGAACAATCAAAGATAGTTCAATTACAAAAAGAAATCAGAGCTATTGATAACAAATTACAAAATAAAAAAGTAGAAGAAAGAGGTAAAAATAACATGGTAGAATTAAGAAACTTATTAGTAGAAGGAAAAGAATTAGAAGTTAGAGCTGGAGAAGTTACTAATGCTAACATTGGTACTGAAAAGGTTGAATTTTTAGGTGGAGTAATTGATAAAGTTGCAGATGTATCTCCATTATTTGAAAGAGCAAATAAAATAAACACTACTTCAACTTCAGCATTAACAGTACAAGGAACTAAGTTACCAAAGTTCGTTAAAGTTGCAGAATTAGCAGAATATACTAAGGCACAAGCTACATTTGAAGAAAAAGTTTTAAAAGCTGATAAATATGGACTAGTTTGTGTTGTATCAGAAGAGTGTCTTGAAGATGCTGGATTTGATTTAGAAGGTGAAATCCAAAAACAAATGGTTGAAGGTTTAGGATTAACTTTAAATGAAATAGTAGCTAAGAAATTAGAGGGTGCTGAAGGAGCTAAAACAGTAGAAATTTCAGCTATAGATGCAGATGCTTTAATTGATATGTATTATGGAATCAAACCAGCTTACAGAAATGGAGCAGTATGGGTTATTAGTCCTGAAATGGAAGTACAAATAGCAAAACTAAAAGATGCTAACGGACAACCTTTAATGGTTAGAACTTACGCTGATAAGCCAGTAATGACTATCATGGGTTGTGAAGTTATAGTTGATGAAAATGTTACTAAACCAATGTTCGTTAATTTAAACAAAGCTATAACTGTTGGTTTAAGACACAACATCAACATTAAGAGAGATGATTCTATAGGTTTCTTATCAGGAACAGTAGCATTTAGAGCAGATGTAAGACTAGATGCAGTTACAACTGTAGAAGAAGCTATAGCTATTGGTAATGTTGCTATGGCTTTAAATTCAAGAGCTAAGAAATAGTTAAAACTAAAAAAACTAGGTTAGAGAGTTACATAATGTAGCTCTCTTTTATTATTCAAAAAAATATTAACAAGAAAGAGGTAATTAGATTATGTCTAGAATAATCGGTGTAAGAGATTTACACATAGCAAAAATAACACAAGACAACTTAGAAGGTACTACTTATGCTTCTCCAGTAAAAGTACCATCATTAATATCTATTGAGATAGCAGATAATACTGAAAATGTTACTTTCTACTCAGATGATGTGGTAGAACAAGTAATACCAGCGTTTTCAGGTAAAGAAGTAACTATGGAATTAGGTTACTTATCACATGAAATAGAAGCAATGATTTCAGGAAACTCTTATGAAAATGGTGTATTCACTCAAAGTAGTGATGCAGTAGCTTCAGAATATGCAATTATGTTCAGAGCACCACTTTCTAAAGGTGGATTCCAATATGTAACATTATACAAAGGTGTATTAAGTAGAAATGAAGCAACTTATCAAGGTAAAGAAGAATCTATAGAATCTTCAAATGTTACTTTAACTGGAGTATTTATGCCATTAATATCAAATGGTAAAGTATCTGCTAGAGCAAACTCAACTGATGAAGGTGCAGAAGAGTTCACTAGTAAGTGGTTCACTGCAGTTCAAACTGAGTTTACTCCAGCTATGACATTAGCAAAGAAAGTAAAATAATGAATTTGGGGATAGAGCTTTCTATCTCCTTTTTATAATGAGGTAGATAGTATGAGTTTATCAAAGAGATTTAAAGAGATTGTAGATAAAGAGAATCAATCAGAAACTAAAGCAAGAGAATTTGATGCTAATCAATTATTAGATATTGAGCTTGTTAAACAATTCTTAAGAATAGAAGATGATGAAGATGATGTATATCTAAAAAGTATTGTTATACCATCTGCTATAGCATATGCAACTACTAGAACTGGATTAACTGTAGAAGAGCTAAGTAATTATAAAGATATTACTACTGCTTTACTATTACTATGCAGTATGAATTATGATTTCAGAAATGGTATGACTTCAGGGCAGTTAAAAGAGAACCCTATTATAACAACTATTTTAAACTCACACAGAAGAAATTTGTTATAAGAAGGTGAGAAAAATGAAGTATGAAATAGGACAGTTTAGAAAGACTATCCATATTTTTAGAAAGAAAATGATAACTAATAATATGGGAATACAAGTAGCTCAGTATGAGAAAATTTATTCTCTTAAAGCTGGATTATTTACTAATTCAAGTAGAGAAAAAGAAGTAACATTAGCTAATAGTAATAGAGAGTTAACTTTGATTAAGTTAGTTTGTAGAAATAAAGAAGATATAACTGAAAAAGATTATGTTTTCTTCAACGATAAGGCTTACAACATTAGAAATATTCAAAGAGAATTTGGAAATCCATGTATGGAGCTACTATGTGAGGAAGTGGCTGAATGAGTTTAGATTTTGATATGAGCCAGTTAAAAAAGAAACTTGCTTCACTAGAGAAAAAAGTAGCAAATAAAGTTACTAGAGATAGTTTAAATGCTGGTGCTGATGAAATGCTTAAAGCTCAAAAAGCACAAGCTCCTAAAGATACTGGTAAGCTTAGAGATTCTTTAGAAAAATCTAAAGTTAAAACTAAAAAAGGTACTAAGAAAATTGATATAGGAACTATGAACGCTTCTGAAGAAGTTCAAAGATATGGTTACTATCAACATTATGGAAGTAGGGGAAAACTTGGTACGTTTTGGATGGATGAAGCTTATCAAAAAGGTATAGATAATTCTCTTGATGCAATTAAAGAAACAATAGCAAAAGGATTAAAGGAGTAGTTACTATGATTAACGAACAAATTCTATCAGCTCTTGCTCCTTTAAATGTTCCAATTTATTTCATGGAAGCAGAAGAAAATAATGATAGTATTTATATTATTTTTGGTACTACTGGTGTAGATGATAGCTTCTATGAAGATGATGATGCTACTGCAGAAGTTACTAGAGTAGCTATAACCCTTTGGTACAATGCAGAAGAAGCTATAGGAATTGGAGAAAAGATTAGAGAGCTAAAAAGAATTATGAAGAGTAATAACTTCATAAGATTATCAGAAAAGGATTTAAAAGATGGAAATTTCTTTGGAAGGAGCTTCTACTTTTCAAAATTACAATATGTAGAATAAAGGAGAACTTAGTTATGAAAAAGATTCTATTAAATGAAAAAGAATATAACATGGCTTTTAATTTTAAAGTTATGAAAAATATATGTAAAGAACTAGGATTGACAATGCCACAAGTAATGAATGGTGTTCAAGCAATGGACTTAGAAATAATTGGTGAAATATTATATCAAGGAATAAAAGTTAGACATGAAGATTTTGAAAGAGAAGTAATAGATGAATTATCTATTATGGAATTATTCTCAGCTTTTGAAAATTTAGGACAACTTCTAACTGAATCAATGCCTACTGATAAAAAAAAAGTAACAAAGAAGAAGTAATTGATTTAGAAGAAGATTGGAACTGGAGCTTTATGGAGTATATTTGGGTTAGCTTACTTAACAGAAGTGAAGTTTTGTTTTGGGAGTCAACTCCAAAGATTCTATTTGAGCAATATGACATTTACAAGAAAGTAAATGGATTAGAAGAGAAGAAAGAAGAAAAAGTCAAGGAAGTATATATTGACGAAATGATTTTTTAACTAAGTAAGGTAGGTGAAAGTGTTAATGTGCTTCATCTACCTTATTTTTTTTTAGTAGAAATTAAGATTAAGAAAGGAACGATATTATGGCTAGAAGTCAAGAAACAGTAGCAGAGTTATTGGTAAGTCTTGGTTTAGACACTGGACAGTTTGATAAAAGTTTACAAGAAGTTAATAGAAGTACAAAGCAAATGGAAACTGCCTTTAATCAGGCAAAGAAAGCTTTAAATTTATCAGAAAAAGGAATAGATGATTATTCAAAAGCTATAAAGGCTGGACAAGATACGCTAGAAAGCTACAATAAGAAAATGGTTGCTTTGGAAGAAGCACATAAAGAACAAAGGGAGAATATCAAGAAGCTTAAAGAAGAGTATGATTCTCTACCACAAAAGATAGAAGAAGCTAAGAAGAAGCTAGATGAAATGAAAGCTAGTGGTAATACTACTGCAGAAGAATTAGAGAAACAATCTAAAGTGATTCAGAGTCTAGAAGCTAAGTATAAGAATTTCAATAAGTCTATGAGTAATGCTGAAGCTAAAGCAAAAGGTTTAGAGAATCAAATGGCTACTCTTGGAAACAAGATTACTGCTACTGAAAATGATGTAGAATCTTTAAGTAAAGAGCTTAGACAAATTGATAAAGGATTTAATATTGATAAGCTAACCAAAGGTTTTAAAGATGCTAGTGAAAGTGCTGAGAAATTAAAAGATAAAATTGATGGAATAAAAGATGGTGCTGATAAACTTTCAGGAGCTGGAGCAGTTGCAGTAGGTGGAATGACAGGAGCATTTATCGAAGGAGATAATGCAGTAACTCATTTTAAAAATGCTTTAGGTGCTACAACTGAAGAAGCTGAAAAGTTGAAGGATATGGCAAGAGAAATATCAAATGATGGATTCAGCTTTGAAGATTCAGTAGAAACTCTCAAAGAATTAAAGTTAGCATTTGGAGATACTTTCAATGAGCAACAATTAGAAGATTTCACAAAAGGTATTGTAACTATAAATTCTACCTTTGGAACTGATACTAAAGAAGTAGTTAAAACTGCTATGAGCTTAATAAAGCAATTTGGTATTAGTGGTGAAGAAGCTTTTGATTTAATAGCTGATGGTTTTCAAAGTGGATTAGATTTCTCAGGGGAATTTTTAGATACACTTAATGAGTATGGAGTTCAATTTAAAGAAGCTGGATTTAGTGCTGATGAATTTCTAGCAATACTTAAAAAGGGTACTAAAGATGGTGTTTTCCAACTAGATTATCTTGCTGATGGTATAAAGGAGCTTGGAATAAACCTTCAAGAAGTTGGAGATTCTCAAGCAAAAGCTTTAGAAGGCATTGGATTAAGTGCGAAAGAAGTTACAGATGCAGTTAATAAAGGTGGGGATTCTGCTAAAGAAGCAACTTTAAAAGTAGTTCAAGCTCTATCAGGTATGGAAGATAAGACTAAGCAAAATGAATATGCAGTAGCACTATTCGGTACTAAATGGGAAGATGTAGGTTCTACTTTACTTACTACTTTAGGTGACTATGGTTCAGAATTAGTAAATGTTGATGGCACTATGAAAGAAATGTCAGATAACGTTGAAGATGGGGTTAGTGGTCAAATGCTTGGAGCTTGGAATGAGCTGAAAACTGCATTAGAACCATTTGGAGAAAAAGTTCTTGTTCCAATACTAGAAAAAGCAACTGAATTAGTTGAAAAGTTTACTGAATGGTTTAGTAACTTATCAGATAGTGAACAAGATTGGATAGCATGGGGAGCAGTTGCAGTAGCTTGTATATCTCCGTTATTAGGGATGGCTTCAACTCTTATAGGATTATTTGGTGGTGTTACTGGAGCTATAGGTGGAGCTATAACAAAAATGGGGGGAATGAGTGGTACTTTCTCTAGTTTAGCTGGTTTAATGAGTAATCCTTATGTACTAATAGGAGCTTTAGTAGCTCTTGCTGGAGCAATAGGTGAAAATGAAGGTTTAATACTTAAACTTCAAGAAAAGTTTGAGGGATTAGGTACTGTTGTTGGTGGAGTATGTGAATTTATTTCAGGAGTTTTACAATTAAATTTTGGTTCTGTTATAAATGGAATAATGTTATTGTTTGATTTAGTCGCTGCAATGCTTGATGGTGCTGGTGGAGATACCATGCAACAAGCTTGGGAAAGATATGAAGCTAGACAACTATTAACAGTTGAGGAAGGTATGTCAAAGATAGCTTTATCAACCACTAGAGGTATGCAACACTTAAGAAATCTTCAAGATACAGAGTTAACTATGATGAATCAATCATTAGATTTAGCAATGCAACAAGTACCATTAATAATGGATGGAAAGTATCAAGAAGCTTCTACTGCTTTAGCTAATAGTTTAACTACTATGAATAGTAATCAATTATTAGCATTAACCAACATGAATGATACTACTAGATATATGTTTGATGGTATTAAAGCTGGAATGAGTGTAGATGAAATAATTCCTATACTTAATACTAATTTTGAACAAATAAAGAATAGTGGTAGATTAAATACTGAAGAAATGGCAAGTTCAATTAGTTCTGCTATGGAAACAGTAAGAAGTCAGATGGATGTTAAGACGAGTGAAGGAGCTGGAGCAGTATCTACTAATATGGCTAATGCTCAAAGTGCTATCAATAATGCTACTGCTGGTATGGCTATTGATGCTTCAAGTGGTATGAGTAGTGTTGCAAGTAGTATGATTGATGAATCAGGGAAAATAGCTCCTGAGGTTGAGAAGAATCTTAAAACATCAACTACACTTATAACTAAATCTATGGATGATATGAAAAATGCTTCAGTTACTGCTATGACAGAAATGTCAACTCAATCAAAGAGTAAACTGGATGAAATTATAAGTAAGTCACAAGATTTAGTTAAAGCTTTCTCTAGTGCTCAATCAAGAATAGGTTCATATGTTAGTAATATAGCTAATAGTGTATCAAGTGCAAGGAGTAGAATAATTTCAGATTGGAATAGTGTCATTAGCACTTTGAATAGAAGTGTCAGTGGTTCAGTTACTATCAATAGGACAATTAGAACTAATGAAGCTAAAGCTCTAGTAGCTCCATTGGATGCTATGGCTAGTGTAGCTAGTATGCAATCATTAACTAGAGATATGGTCTATGGTGGAAGAATGTATCAACCATCAACAGTAGCTTCAACATCTAGCATAAAAGCTGAAAGTAACAATGTTGAAATGATTAATGAGTTAAAGAATCAAAACACCTTATTGATGCAAATGTTAGAAGTATTAATGGCAGAAAGAACTGTTCAAGTAGATAATACTATTACTTTAGATGGTAGAGCCATAGCAAAGGGAACTGCAAAATTCATGAGTAGTGAAATAAATGGAATCAATAAGAGAAATAGTAGATTAGCTGGATTAGCTTATTAATCATTGAGGGATATATGACTTTAGAGTTATATATCCTTTATTTTTTATATTTATTTTGTTGTCTATTGAGTATTACATAAAACAAAAGAACTTAGACAAAAAATCTAAGCTCACACACAAAACAGAAAACAGAAAACAAACCATTTTGAAAGGAAGTCAAAATGATTTCATATTGATTATATCAGATTTTATAAATTTTGCAATTAATAAATAAATATAATTTCACTTAAAGTCATTTGATGTAAAGCAAGTATTTACCTAGTGTTCACCTAATTAAAAAGTAGATTTTATTCATTATTTTTGATATAATGTGTACATATAAACAAATGAGGTGATTAGATGGAGAGAATGAAAAGTGTTTTGTACGCAAGAGTATCAACAATGGATGAACTTTCAACAAATTCATATTTGCAACAACAACTTTACAAAGATGATAAATTTGATATAGAGAGAATCTATAGTGATAGAGCTTCAGGGAGCTCAGTAGATAAAAGAGAGAGCTTCTTAGAAATGCTATCTTATTGTGGAATAAGAAAAGAAGGAAATAACTATTTCATAGAGAATAAGACAGATATAGAATGTATTATAGTTGCCAATGTATCAAGATTTAGTAGGTCTATTGTTGATGCAAGATTAATAATTGATGCTTTACATAAAAATAATGTTAAAGTGTATTTCATAGACCTCAATAAGTATTCAACTGATTCAGATATATTTTTAACTTTAAATATGTACTTAGTTGTAGAAGAAGAATATCTTAGAGGTGTATCTAGTAAAGTTAAGTCAGGGATGCAAAGAAAGATAGCCACTGGATATGTTTTAGGAAGTAATAAAATTTGGGGATATACTTATGAGAAAAGAGAAGATGGTAATGGTTACCTAGTACCACATCCAACAGAGAGTTTAATGGTTAAGGCTATCTTTAAAGATTACTTATCAGGAATGGCTACAAGAGCACTAGGAAAAAAGTATAAGTTATCACCTACAACTATATTGCAGATGTTGAAAAATGTTAAATATAAGGGTTATATGGGGTATAACTTAAAAAGTGATAATCCTATTTATGTAAAGAGTCCATTTATTACTCCAATCATTTCTGAAGAAGCTTTTGAAGAAGTGCAAAGAATAAGATTAGGTAGGTGTAATAGTGATAATGGAAAAGGAAGGAGAATTGAAGTGAGAAATCTAACTGGAAAAGTAAAATGTGTTTGTGGATACAATATGCACTACAAGAGAAGCAATAAGGAATTGTGTTGTGGAAATACTACTGTAGAAGGAAGAACTAAAGGATGTGGAGCTAATCAATTCAATACAAAAACAATAATTCCTTGGTTAGAAAATAACATTGATAATCTAGAAAAAAATCTAGAGTTTAGGCTCAATAATGAAATCAGAGAAGTTAATGTTGACAACTTAAGTAACTTAGAAATTAGAAAGGAAGAGTTAAAAAGAAAAGAGAGTAAGTTGATGGATTTATTCTTGGATGGTGAACTTCCTAAGGATATGCTTAAGAGAAAGCAATCAGAAATAGCTCAGGAGCTTCAGGATTTGGAAGAAAAAATATCTATACTAAATGATATGCACTCACATTTGAACCAACTCAGAAGGCTTAAGATAACTTATAAGAATGATATGAAAAATATTAGAAAGTTAATCAAAGAAAATAACTTAGAAGAAATTGAAAAGTTAATATCTAAAATAGAATTAGTCAACAGAACCGATTTAATAACATTCAGAGAAAAAACTGAGATTAAGTCTATTAGGTTTAGTTGCTTTGATGAAGCATATAATACTAATTTTGTTATAGATGAAGCATATGATATATAGTGCTATAAAGATGTTGTGTTCTTGTACATTACACCACCAGGTGTTCATGCTTCTCATGGTATGGAGAGAACGCATGTAAAAGCACTTGAAAATACAATAAAATTATTAGGATTATATTTAATATAATAAAAGTAAATCAATATAATTTTTAATAAAATAGGTTAAGTATATTAAAGAGTTAGTGTTTTATAAATAAACATTAACTCTTTTTTAGATACAAAGAAATATACAATTTGATATTTGTAAAAAATATAAAATATTCATAATATTTACATAATAGAGGCGAATTGATATAATTTTATTATATTAGGTGATTTTTGTCATTCTCATAAATTTAACTACATATTTAGATATATAAATTTAATTTAAAAAATAGAAAAGGGATTTTATTATGGGAAAAAAGGTAAAAATACTTATATTAATGGGAATGACAATAAGTTTGCTATCTTGTAGCATTATAGAAGAAAATTCAAAGAAAAATATTGACATAGCAACCAATGTAGAAGAAATGGAGGTAGTGGAAAGTGAAGAAGTTATACAGGAAGATATAGAAGAAATAAAAAGAGAAATTAAAGCAATAGATTTAACTCCAAATATTAATATTAATTATAATTATGAAGTTATAGGAGATAAGAATATTTGCTCAGATATTCTATTCACAGATAAATATACAGATATGGAGGGGATAACCACTTTTAGAGGTAATAATTTTAGAAATTCAGCATCATATGGAATTAGTAAAATATCTAAGAAAGAATTAAGTGTTAAATGGAAAACTACTACATCATTTAGTTCATGGGGGGGAGGCGCTGGATGGACAGGCCAACCAGCAATAATTAAATGGAATGAAGATATAAAAAGTTCTATGAATATATATGATGAATTTAAAAATCAAGAGAATTTTACTGAAGTAATATATGCATCATTAGATGGAAAGATATACTTCTTAGATTTACAAACTGGAAATCTAAGTAGAAATACTATTAATGTAGGAAATCCAATAAAGGGAAGTCTATCAATAGACTCAAGAGAGATTCCAATGTTATATGTAGGAGAAGGGATTAATGAAAGTGGTATAACTGGATTTAATATTTATAGCTTAATTGATGGAAGTAGTTTATATGAAATCAATGGTTATGATGAAACAGCATATAGAGGATGGCCTGCTTTTGATTCTTCGGCCTTAATACATACAGAAAAAGATATAATTATTGAAGCAGGAGAAAATGGGATTTTATATATAATGAAGTTAAATACTAATTATGATAAAGAAAATAATACTATATCAATAAATCCAGAAACTTTAAAATATAGATATTATACTGGTGAGAGTTATGGTAGATTAGGAATAGAAAATAGCGTAGCAGCCTATGCTAATTTATTATATTTTGCAGATAATAATGGAGATATTCATTGTATAGACTTAAGAAAAATGGAACCAATGTGGGTTATAGAAGGGTTAGATGATATAGATGCAACTATAACAATTGAAGATGAGGAAGGAACTCCATATTTATACGTTGGAGATGAAGTAGATCATCAAGGAACAAGTGGAATATCAACAGTCAGAAAATTAAATGGATTAACTGGCGAAGTAATATGGAAAAATGAATTTGATTGTGAATCTGTGGTTGGTGCAGATGCAACTAATGGAGGAGTGTTAGCAACTAATGTTATAGGAAAAAATAACATATCTGATTTAGTAATCTTCTCACTTGCAAGATATGATGGATTTAATAGTGGAGCTATTGTTGCAATTGATAAAGAAACAGGAGAAATAGTATGGAAAACTAAGTTAAATAATTATCTATGGTCATCTCCAGTTGATTTTTATGATAAAGATGGAAATGGTTATATAATTCAATGTGATTCAGCAGGAAATATGTTTTTAATTGATGGGAATACTGGAGAGATACTAAATACTATAACTTTAGATGCAAACATAGAAGCTTCCCCTGCAATATATGAGGATATGATAGTAGTGGCTACACGTGCTGGAAGTATTTATGGGATAGAAATAGAATAATAGCTTATAATGTTTAGAAATTTCACCCATTGTTAATAATTACAATGGGTGATAATATGAACAATATTTATAAGATATTAATAAGAGATTCTAGTAAAAAAATAGTAGATGATTTTGATTTCAGAATGTGGAAAAATAATAATTCTAAAAGAATTACAATAAAAAAGTGTCCATATTGTGAAAGTAAGAAATTTATTAAATATGGAATGTATAGAAGCAATCAAAGATATAAATGTAAAGGAGAGGGATGTGGAAAAACCTTTACTAGCAATATTTATAATCAATTTAGATATTCTAAAAAATTTAAAGATAAATGGAAAGAATATTTTAAACTTTTAAATAAGGGTTTAACTATAAGAGAATGCGCTAAAGAATTAAATATAACTATTGTAACAGCCTTTTTTTGGAGACATCGCTTTTTATATGATATAAAAAGTAAGCATTATATTGAGAAAATAACATCTTATGTAGAATTAACAAAAATGGTAGTAGTTGAAAATTTTAAAGGTTCTAGAGAAATCCCAAATAGCAAAAGAGATAAAATTACAATTGTTAATGCTTTAAATGATTCTATAGATATAATACCAATCATTGCAGCAAGAGAACATTTAGGGTTTTATGAAATAAGGGATAATATTATACCTAGATTAGATAGAAAAGCTTATGTTGAAGGATTTATTGATGGAAGACTTAAAAGTTTTGCTAAAAAATTTAATGAAATAAATAAGGTGAAAATTAAAAAAGTTAAGGAAAAAACTATTGATATACAATATTCAATTAAGGCAAAAAAATGGCTTAATAAATTTAGAGGAGTAGCAACTAAATATTTAGACCATTACTTAAGTTTAAGATTATTTGAATATAAAAATAATATATTTTTGAGTGAAAAAATAAAAGGAGAATTTTCTTTAAAGCCAGAAATAAATACATATATTTCTTGGAGAAATATAAAATCAAAGATGTTGTCAGTATAGAAGCTTATAAAAAGATATTTGTAAAGTTTATACATAATAAGTTAAAAAAGGGTTTTATAGAAAATTTAAGGGTTGACCATTTTTTTATATTAAAAGTGGTCTTTTTATAATGGATAAATTTATAGTAATTTTAAATTTTATTATCTAATAAATTAAAATCAACATAAGTTTATTTTAAAGTTATAATATATACTAATTAATTATATATAAAACTGTTATATTAAGTTGTTGTTAACAACAATTTAATATAACAGTTTTATATAGCTACAAATCAAATAGTTAAGAGTTAATATAGAATAGAATTAATTATTACTAATTAAATTAGGATTTTGGCAAAAATACAAATATAAATATAAATTAAAATTATTCAGCACAATATGGCTAAATAATATATTACATTAGCAATTAAATTAAAAAACATAATTACTCTAGTATTTTTTTAGCAACTTTTTTATTAAGATAAAGTATTTTAAAGAAATTATTCTCGATATAAAAACCTCCTAAATAGTAGTTATATAATATAACTATATTTATGGAGGTTAATAAAATTTATACAATTTATAAAAAAGAAATCTAACCTAATTTAACAATATCATTAAATTTTCTATATCACAGAATATAATTTTATAAATCTGTTAATCTACCTTTAGATTTTAGGTGATTAATTAATTTATCAGGTTCATTCATAATAAGATCTTCAGGCATATCTATTTTTTTAAATAATTCTATACCTTTATTAAAATCACCTATTTTACTATTTATATGAGCATCAGATGTTAGAATTACCTTTGTTCCGTACTCTTTACAAAGAAGAGCTATTCTTTCGCAGTTAACATCACTTCCAACTCTTGATGACCCAGATAGAGAACTATTATTTATTTCAACCATTATATTTTTTTCTTTTGCTTTTTTTATAATTGCCTCATAGTCAAGAGCATAGTTAGGATTTCCAAGATGACCTAATATCTCAACTTTTTCATATTTATCCATAACATTTAAAATTGCCATAGTATTTTCTTCTTTTGATTTAGGTTTGAAAACTGGTTCATGGAATGATGCAATCATATAGTCTAAATGCTTTATGCCATCCTCAGGGAGGTCTATATTTCCATCTATATCTAAGATATTTCCTTCACAACCTTTAAGGATAATAACATTATTAATGATTCTTGGAAGAACTTTTAAGTTTCCAAAATACCAATAATGAGGTGCTCCAGGCATTGAAGGTGCATGTTCAGAAGTACCTAATATTTTAATTCCATTCTTTGCACAGTAATCTATGTTTTCCATAAGTGTTGTATACGCATGTCCGCTTACTATTGTATGTGTATGCAAATCAGATAAGTAATTCATAAAAATCTCCTTTGATAAGTTATTTTACAGTAATAAAGTAATAAGTATTTTACTTAATACTTATTATTTTACCTAGTACTTATTTAAGTATATTTATTTTTTTCTTAAACTTCAATAAAATAAATATTAATAAGTTTAAATAAATGTTTAAATTATGATTTATATGAAATGATAATAGTATAGAAAGAAATATTTAATTTATCAATTTAATGTATTAAAGTAAATTTGCTATATAGTAAAATATTTAAAATAAATATATATAATAGATAAATAATTAGATTTTTCAATAATAAATTTTTAATGAAATAAAAAATATATTATAAAAATGTAAAAAAGTTCTGATAGAAAAAGGAAAAAAAATCTGATATCATATATTATGTTACAAAATACGACAAACATATTTTAAAAGTAATGTGAATTTATACTAAGGAGGAAATTTTTATGAGTAAAAATAATAAAGGTAAATTAACTTTAGTAGCATTAATACTTATGATTTTTACATCAGTATTTGGTTTTGCCAATATTCCAAGAGCATTTTTCCTTATGGGATACTCAGCAATTCCATGGTATATTTTTGGAGCAATATGCTTCTTTATACCATATGCATTTATGATGGCTGAATTTGGTGCATCATTTAAAGAGGAAAAGGGTGGTATTTATGTTTGGATGCAAAGATCTGTAGGAAGAAAATTTGCATTTATAGGTACATTTATGTGGTTCGCTTCATATATAGTTTGGATGGTTAGTGTATCATCATCTATATGGGTTCCACTTTCAAATCTAATATTTGGTACTGATAAAACATCAACATGGTCTTTATTTGGATTAACTTCATCACAAACATTAGGAATTTTAGGAGCAATGTTTGTTATATTAATTACATTTTTATCATCAAAAGGTTTAAATAGTATTTCAAAAGTTGCATCTATTGGTGGTATATTTGTAACTAGTGCAAATGTATTATTAATAGTAGGTTCATTAATAGTATTTTTCGCTAATGGTTTTCAAGCAGCACAACCATTAAAGTTAGCAGAGTTTACACATTCACCAAATCCAGCATATGGAACAGTTTTAGCTGTATTAGGCTTTTTAGTGTTTGCAATTTTTGCATATGGTGGATTAGAGGCAGTTGGAGGTTTAGTTGACCAAACTGAAAATGCTAATAAAACTTTCCCAAAAGGAATTAAAATATCAGCTATTGTTATTGGAGTAGGATATTCTTTAGCAATATTAATGGTTGGTTTATTTACAAACTGGCAAGAAGTTCTTTCAAATCCAGATGTAAGAATGGCTAACGTAGCATATGTTGTTATAAAGAACTTAGGTGTTAAACTTGGAGAAGTATTTGGATTATCTCCTCATGGAATTGAAGTAATGGGGAATTGGTTTGCTAGATATATTGGATTAGCAATGTTCTTAGCATTATTAGGTGCATTCTTTACATTAATTTATTCACCATTAAAACAATTAATAGAAGGTACTCCAAAGGAAATTTGGCCAGAAAAATGGACTAAAATAAATGACAATGGTATGCCTGTAACAGCTATGTGGATTCAATGTATTGCTGTTGTCGCTATAATTATAATTGCAGTAATAACAGGTGGTAAATCTTCAAGTTTCTTAGATTATTTAATACTTATGGGAAATGTTGCAATGACAATTCCTACAATGTTCTTAGCTATTGCATTTATTTACTTTAAGAAAAATGATAGTATAGATAAGCCATTTGTTTTCTTTAAAAGTAAAACAGTTGCAACAGTATGGGCAATAATAGTAACTTGTACAGTTGGATTTGCAAATATATTTACAATATTACAACCAGCTATTGAAAGTAAAGACTACGTTTCTACTGGATTCCAATTAGCTGGGCCAATAGTATTTGGATTAGTAGCTTTCTTCTTAATATCAAGATATGAGAAAAAATATGGAAGTAATAAAGATTCAATAGATAGAATTGCCTAAAAAATAAAAATAGTAACCTTGATTTTAAGGTTACTATTTTTATTTATGTAATAACTTATAATCCTGTAACTTCAACATCTTCTAATAAATGCTTGTACTTTAAGAAATCTGCATATAAATTATCGATACGTCTTTCTAAAACTTCTCTTTCTGAAATTTGAGCTATTTTTTCTAATTCAGATGTAAGTTTTTGAATTTCTTCATCAATAGACCACATTTCTTTCATAAGTTCATAAGCATTATTTTTCATAAAATCACATCCCTTTAATAAATAAAATATAAATTAATGCATAACTTATATATTAGGATTATACCATAAAATAAATAAAATTCAAAATTATATTATTAAAGAAAAATTATATTATTAAAGAAAAATTATATTATTAAAGCAAAATTATTGATAAATTGATAATTTAATCCAATAAATAAATAAAAAATAGCATCTAAAAAGGTTTACATAAAAAATATTTACAAATATTACAAGAAATTGTTTCAAAATAATGGGAATGTGTTAAAATGTTATTAGTATTTAAATGTACAGAATAAATTTGGTAAAAGCATTATGTGATAATCATAGTAAAAGATATTATCATAAAAAGCGGGAGGAAATAAAATATGAAAAATATATTATTTGTAGCATCTGAAAGTGTACCTTTTATTAAAACCGGTGGACTTGCTGATGTTGTGGGATCACTTCCTAAATCATTCCCAAAAGAAGAGTTTGATGTTAGAGTAGTAATACCAAACTATAAGTGTATTTCATGGAAATATAGAAGCCAATTTAAATATATAACACATTTTTATATGGGATTTGGACAAGTTAGTGGTAGTGAATATGTAGGTATTATGACTACTCAATATGATGGAATAACATTTTATTTTATTGATAATGAGCATTATTTTGGTGGAGGTTCACCTTATGGTGATACCAGATTCGACATAGAAAAGTTCTGTTTTTTTAGTAAGGCAGCATTATCAATTTTACCTAGCATAAATTTTAAACCTGATATAATACATTGTCATGATTGGCAAACAGGAGTATTACCTGTATATCTTCATACTATTTTTAGAGATAATCATTTTTATGATAACATACGAACTATTATGACAATTCATAATTTGAGATTCCAGGGAATATGGGATATTCCAACCTTTAAGAAAATTACTGGATTCCCGGATTATGTATTTAGACCAACTGATATGGAATATAAGAAAGATGCTAATATGTTAAAGGGTGGAATGGTATATTCTAACTATATTACAACAGTAAGTAATAGTTATAAGAATGAAATACAAAGTCAATATTATGGAGAAGGTTTAGACGGTGTTGTAAGATATAAACATCAAGGGTTATTTGGAATTTTAAATGGTATAGATTATAACGAGTATAATCCAGAAACTGATAATGAAATATTTAGCAGATATAATTCATATAGTTTTATCGAAAACAAACGTAGAAATAAGTTAGCTTTACAAAGGGAACTAGGATTAGAGCAAAATGAAAATAAATTTATGATAGGAGTAATATCAAGATTAACAGATCAAAAAGGTATAGATTTAATAGGAAAAGTTATAGAACAAATAGCTGATAACCATACTCAATTAGTTGTAATAGGAACTGGTGATAAAGAGTATGAAAATATGTTTAGATATTATGAGTGGAAGCTAAAAGGAAAAGTATCAGGAAATATATATTTCTCTAATAATAGAGCACATAAAATATATGCTGCAGCAGATGCAGTGCTTGTACCATCAAGGTTTGAGCCTTGTGGATTAACTCAATTAATAGCTTTAAGATATGGAGCAGTTCCTATTGTAAGAGAAACTGGAGGATTAAGAGATACTGTAGAGCCATATAATATATATACTGATAGAGGAACAGGATTCTCTTTTGCAAATTATAATGAATATGAAATGCTTAATACTATTAATTATGCAAAGCGTATATACTTTGATGAAAGAGCTAAGTGGAATGGTATAGCTTTTAGAGGAATGAATAAAGATTATTCATGGGGTAATTCAGCACAAGAGTACTCTGGATTATATAGAAGACTGATTGGCTAATAAATGTAAAGTTAATTCAGACATTTGATGGTTCTAAGCCATATAAAATTCACGTATTATTTATACTATTTAATATTAGATTAAAACTCCATTAAATAAATCTATAAATTATTAAAGACAAGGTTTAGAATGTCTTAAATAAAAAGGCGTAATATATTTTAAATATATTGCGTCTTTATTTTAATGTATAGGAAAGTATAAAATTTTTTAAGTTGTAAAGCTAGTAATATCAATGGATTTCAAGATTTAAAATTGCAAAATTGATACCACGAAGTGGGCGTGGCGATAGCCACTTTGTTCTTAACTAATTTGTGGCCTTGAATTATAATATCAAAGTTATTTGAATGTTATAAACATACTTCCTATGTTGATATTTAATATTATTAAATTGTTTAAATAAAATTTTGATACAAAATTTAAAGATAATGATATAATAATTAATAATATGGTAAGCTTAGGAGGGGAATATTATGTTTGATGGGATAATATTTGATTTAGATGGAACATTATGGGATTCTACAGCGGAAGTTGCAAAAACATGGAGTATAATAATTTCTAAATATAATTTGCCTAGAAAAGAAGTAACAGTAGATGATTTAAAGCCTTGTATGGGGAAGTTATTAGATCAAATATCTGAAATGCTATTTCCAGGTTTAGATAAAGAAATGAAGATGAAGATAATGAATGAATGTTGTAAATTTGAAAATGAATATTTAAGCGAGCATGGTGCAACTTTATATAATAAATTAGAAGACACATTAGAAAGACTATCTAAGAATTATAAGTTATTTATAGTAAGTAACTGCCAAGATGGATATATCGAAAGTTTTTTCAAATCACATAAACTTGAAAAATACTTTATAGATTACGAATGTCCAGGAAGAACTGGTTTAGCAAAAGCAGAAAATATTAAGTTAATAGTTGAAAGAAACAACTTAAAAAATCCAGTTTATGTAGGGGATACGCAAGGTGATGCCAAGGCGGCAAAAGATGCTAATATTCCATTTATATATGCAAATTATGGATTTGGTGACGTTAAAGAATTTAAATATAAAATTGAGTCTTTTGAGAGGTTATTAGATATTTTATAGTTAAGGAGAAAAATATGATTACTAAAAAGAAACTTAAGGATGAAATTATAACTTATGATATTATTAAGTATAAAGATGAAGATGGGAAAGTAGTTGAATATGTTGAAGTTACTTTAGTAGATAGGATTATTGATGTTTATATGGATACTAGAGAAGTTAACATAGGAATTTTAGCAAATAAAATTATTGAGAATAATTTATACAAAGAATAAGTATTATAAATAACTATTATATATAATATATTTAATAGTTATTTTTATTTTAAGGAGTATAAACTGATGAATAAATGTTTGTTTTGTAAAAAGAATTTAGAAAAAGAATTTTATGAAAATAAAATAGGTATATTTTGTAATGAAGAACACTATGATAAATATTTAAGAAGCTTAAGTAAGGAAGAATACATAGAATTACAACATTCAATGTGTGTTTGTAGTGATGACTAAAAAAAGAACTCAATTGAGTTCTTTTTTATACTATTATAATAAATTCATCATCTGAAATATTGTAAGTATGGAATTGTAAAAATTTATCTTTTGCCCTTTCAGCTTTTTCAATTCCAATTGTGCAGAATGGAGCATCAAGCATGCAACCTCTTTCACAACCATTACATCCTAGTCTTCCAAGATAAGCTGTTAATTCGGCTTGTAAATCATTTCCACTCTCTATTGTGCTATTATCTTCCTTTTTATCTTCTTCAACAGGTGGAGTAACAACAGGTGGCTCAGAAACAGGTGGAGTAACAACTGGTGTATTAACAGGAGGTTTACTTTCGCTATTATTGTTATTGCTGTTAGAAGTATTGCTAGTAGTGTTATTATTAGTAGTATTGTTAGTATTATTTTGAGGTTTATTTTCAACTGTTGTATTATTTTGTGCAGTGTTTTTATCAACCTCAGTATTTAAAGAATCATTATTTTTTATGCTTTCAGCGTTATATAAATCGTTATTAGCAATTTCACTTTTACTATCGTCTATTTCAGAAGCAATTTCATCTTCAGAATTTATGGCAGCATCATCTTCTTTGTCTGTAGTAGAATGATCCGTTAATAACTCCATATTTTCTGATGGTACTTTATCTAGCATTTCCTCTAAAATAATATCTATATCATCATAAGAAGGGTCATTACTAGTTAAATAAGTAGTTAATGGGAAGTATAAAACTACTATTAAAAGTACAGCAATTGAAAATTGAGATAATGCAACACGTACACCTCTATCACTAATATTTGTGAAAACCTTCTTTAAAGAAGTAAGTACATATTTTGTGTGTAATAAAAAGTGTATTGAAACAGCTCCCACAGCAAAATAAGATGAATACTTGTGTATAAATTTAACTAATAAAATATTTGAAGCTGATATACTAGATAAAATATATTTAGACATAAGTATTCCAGTTATAGTAATTGTTAATAGATTTAAGCATAAAATTATTACTAATATGTACATTAATTTAGCACGTAATATAACTTTATTTTTTAATATATTTTTTGAAACTCCTTTTGTCCAATTCCAATTGAATATATTATGAACAATAATTCCAATAAAGATAATAATTCCAAATACCTCATGAAATAGTAGCCCTGTAGTTTTTACGTTCATCATTAGAATAAAAAGTAATCCTAAAGAAAGGCTTAAAAGTAGTTTTAAAACATTTTTATTTTTCATATATTATTCTCCTATTTTTAAAATTTAAAAATAATTATTATCAATTAATTTTGATTGTCTATAATATAACATTTTTATTTGTTAATTTAAAGCATAATATTAAAAAAGTGTAATTAATATTCCATATTAGAGTAAAATTTATATATCTTAGTATTTATAAAAGTGGAAAAAGTTTGTATAATTAATAAGAAAGTAATTTACTAATTTGATAGTGTAAGTAATTTATTTTTATTAAATTAAAAGTTTAGAAAAATTAATTAAGTATAAGGAATTAATATGAAAGTTTTTTGTTATGAAGATAATAAGATAAATGAAAAAAAATATTTATATGAATCATTAGGCATCAATATTAATAAAAAAAATATAGTTTCATTTGTAGGTGGAGGGGGAAAGACTACATCCATTTATACTTTAGCAAATGAACTAAGCAATTTAGGAAAGAAAGTATTAGTTACAACTACTACACATATGCACATGCCTAAAGATTATATTAATTTTAAGGGTGACTTAAATGAAATAAAAGAAAGATTTAAAGATAGTAATTTAATTACTGTTGGTATTAAGGATAAAAATGAGAAAATATCATCTGTAGGTAATGAAATTGCAGAAATATTGATAGAATTATGTGACTTTTTACTTATAGAAGCAGATGGTTCTAAAATGTTACCTTTAAAGGCACCAGCCAGTCATGAGCCGGTTATTTTAAAAAATACTACTATGATTGTTGGAGTTGCAGGAATAGATTCGATAGGTAGAACTATAAAAGAAATATGTCATAGACCAGAAGAAGTATGCAATGTACTTAGTAAAAAACCTTATGACATAATAAAAGAAAAAGATATTGCAATATTATTAAGTAGTAAGGAAGGTCAAAAAAAGTATCTTGATAAATGTGATAATGCCCAATATAGAGCTTTAATTAATAAAGTTGATGATGATGAACTACTACTTTATGCAGAAAACATATGCAAATATTTGTGCGAAGAAGGTATACAAGTAGTTGTAACGAGTTATAGAAGATAGCAGGAAGTTTTAGAGGTGATATTATGTTAGTAGTTATAAAAGGTGCTGGTGATTTAGCCACAGGAATAGCACATAGATTAAAAAGAAGTGGTTTCCATATTGTAATGACTGAAATTGATAAACCTACAACTGTTAGAAGAACAGTAGCATTTTCACAAGCGGTATTTGATAATGAAGTTGAAATAGAGGGCATTAAAGGGGTTAAAGTTAAAGATATAGATGAAATATATAATGAAATAAAAAAAGGAAATATACCTGTAATAATTGATGAAAAGGCTAGTATTATTAAAAGCCTAAAGCCACAAGTTGTAGTAGATGCTATAATTGCTAAGAGAAATATAAGCACAAGTATTTATGATGCACCAATAGTTATTGGTGTTGGTCCAGGATTTGAAGCTAAAGTAGATTGCCATTTAGTAATTGAAACTAAAAGAGGGCATTATTTAGGAAAGGTAATAGAAGAGGGAACTGCTATACCTAATACAGGAGTACCAGGAAATATAGGTGGATATACAAGGGAAAGAATTATTAGAGCTTCAAGTGATGGAAAGATAAAGCCAATAGTTAAAATAGGTGATTTTGTTAAAAAGGGACAGATTGTTGCTTACGTTGATGGCGTAGAGATTTTAGCAGAGATAGATGGTATAGTTAGAGGAATGTTACAAGAAGGTATAGAGGTGTTTAAAGGAATGAAAAGTGGAGATATTGATCCAAGATGTGAAAAAAATCATTGTTTTACTATATCAGATAAAGCGAGATCAATTGGTGGTGGAGTTTTAGAAGCTATAATGTATATGAATAATAAAAATTTAAATTTAGAATAAGTACATATATAGTCGATTGCGAAACTAACTTTAAAAATTGAACAAAAATATTGATAAAAGCTAA
>UQQU01000047.1 GCA_900543325.1 uncultured Clostridium sp.
TCCTGGAGGTTATATCATTAATTTTTCGGCTCCACGTGACGAACAATTTTATTCATGTTGGGAGTTAGGGCATTGGGTGTATGTTTTAAGTTCTTCTAAGAAAATATTTGCTGCTTTTGATAGTGTTAATTCCTTAGGATATATATATGAAAATGATCTAGTAAAATCATTATTAAGTTTTATAGAAGCTAATTCATTGCGAGATTCAGCTTCTGCAATTACATGTTTAGATGTAATTGTTAATCCTAAATTATTTCTAACAGCTTCTTTAACTGATAAATTACTTCCTAATATCATCATATTTTTAGGAATAATTTTATGTTGTGTAAAGAATAAATCAAGATATTCTCTAGTACCTGATCCTTCCTCTCGGGCAATCCATCTTCTGTTTTGAAGATTATCTATATTAAGTTCTTTATCTTTTAAATCACTGTTAAAAGGAACAACAAGCACCATTTCATCTTCTAAAAAATATTCTTGTTTAAATAGAGCTGATGAAGCTGAACCCTCTATAAGACCTATATCTAATTTCATTTTTTTAAGTTCTCTAGATATAATTGAAGTATTTTCTATAATAACCTCTATGTCAACATCAGGATATTTAATAGAAAAATCAGCTAAAAATTTTGGAAGGATATATTCTCCTATAGTTAAGCTCGCTCCTATCTTTATACTTCCTTTAACTGAGCTTGAAAGTGTCTTTACATCGAGAAATGTAATATCTAAAAGATTTATAATTTCTTTAGCTCTTTTATATAGAGTATAACCACTTTCTGTAATAGATATAGTTTTTTGTTTAACCGATCTATTTATTAAGGTAACTCCAAAAGTAATTTCTAAATTTTTTATATGAGTACTGACACTTGGTTGTGAAAGATTTAAATATTCAGCGGCTTTAGTAAAATTTTTAAAATCAACAACTGCAATAAAAGTTTTAAATTCTTCAATCAATGTAATAACCTCCTAGTATTAATGGGTAAACTAATTCTAATAATTATTATTATATATTAATTATTAGAAAAAGTAATGGTTATTATGATTAATATTTATTTTACTAATAATATTTTAATAGATATACTATGTTATGTAATGAATGTTCTGAAATGAATGTTCTGAAATTATTAAGGAGGAAATGATATACATGAAGAATAGTAAATTTATTAAATATATAAAAGATATATTACCTGGACTTTTAGTGTCAGTAGCAGTAGCACTAGTAGGAATGTTTATGGCTAAATTTCTACCTAAGTTAGGGGCTGGAACAATATCAATATTTTTAGGAATGTTTGTAGGAAATTTATTTTTAAATCAAGATGTGTTTCAAAAGGGATATAAGTTTTCAGAAACTGATATATTATCATATTCCATTGTTCTATTAGGAGCAACTTTAAGTGTAAATACATTGTTAGAGCTTGGTATAGGTGGATTTGTTTTTATAATATTACAAATGGCAATAACAATAATTGGTGCAATATACATAGGAAAGAAATTAGGCTTTAGTCAAAATTTTAGATTTTTAATGGCAAGTGGAAATGCTGTATGTGGTTCATCTGCTATAGCAGCAACAGCACCAGTAATTGATGCAGATGATAAAGAAAAAGGTATAGCAATTACTATAGTAAATATTACAGGAATAGTTTTAATGTTTATTTTACCGATAATAGCTAGAGCTTTATTTAATTCAGAGACAATGCAGACAGGGGCTTTAATTGGTGGTACTTTACAATCAGTAGGTCAAGTTGCTGCTAGTGGAGCCATGGTAGGCGAAGCAGTAAAAGATATGGCTATGATTTTTAAGATATTAAGAGTTGTACTATTAGTTGTTGTAGTATTTATATTTGGACATTTAAAAAATAAGACTAATGAAGAAATAGTAGAGGAAGAAGTAAAGGAAATTGAAAAGAAAAAAGTTAGAATTCCTTGGTATGTTATAGGATTCTTTGTAACTTGCGCTTTATTCTCATTAAAGGTTATACCAGTAAATGTATCTCATGTATGTAAAACTATAAGTAATAATCTTGAAATTATAGCATTAGCAGCAATTGGATTAAGAGTTAATGTAAAAGAATTACTTAAGCAAGGAAAAGCTGTATCTTTATATGCATTAGGTGTAGGATCATTACAAATAGTTGCAGCAATAGTGTTAATATTTATATTAGTTAGATAGTTGAATTAAAAGTTAAGGAAAAAGAAAAAATATTATTTAGATAATATTATAAACTTTAGCCTTAGCTTTTATTTATAAATAGTATAAGTTTTTTGAAAATCATAAAAGATAAAGTGAAAAAGTTGACAATAATGTTATATAAAAAGTATTATAGTTAAAAAATAAATTATAGATAATATACTAGGAGTGAATGTTATGGAAAAGGGACTTATACATATATATTGTGGAGATGGAAAAGGAAAGACTACTGCAGCTATGGGATTAGCAATTAGAGCAGCTGGTAGAGAAAAAAAAGTTTTTATAACTCAATTTTTAAAAAGTGGAAAAAGTGGAGAATTAGTGTCTTTAGATAAATTGAAAGAGTATATAACTTTTTTACCAGGAAAGCCTGTAAATAAATTTGTGTGGAATATGAATGATGAAGAAAAGAGTGAAGCAAAAAAGGAGCATACAGCTAGATTTAAAGAGATAGTAGAAATTATAAAAACAAAAGAATATGATTTATTAATATTAGATGAAATAATAGCAACTATAAATAATGGATTTATCGAATTAAATGAAGTTATAGATTTTCTAAAAAATAAACCTGAAACATTAGAAGTTGTTATGACAGGAAGAAATCCTAAGGATGAACTTATAGAACTTGCAAATTATGTAACAGAAATGAAATGTATAAAGCATCCTTTTGAAGAGGGAATTCCATCTAGAATAGGAATAGAACTATAAACTGAATTCTACCCAAAGGGCATATAGCCATCAAATAAAATGTCTAGTAAATAGTATTTAGTTAATATATAATACATAAGGTAGAATAATAAATATTAAAGATATGAATAATAAAGGAGTAACATATGAGAGCTGTATACAGAAATCCAAAAGAATTAGCAACAAAATTAAAAGATGTAATTGATTTATATTTAGAGGATTTATTATCATATGAGAAGTTAGAAGCTACAGTTGTAGCTATGATAAAGGCAAATGATGATAGAATTTATAAAAATGGATTTATGCCTACAAAGTTAATTGCTGCTATAGGAGAAGAAAGAAAAGCTATAGTAGATAAGATAGCTTCAGATAATAATTTATAAATTTTATTAAAAAGAGATTAATATTGCAAATAAAAAATATTTTGCAATATTAATTATAAAAATTAAAAGGAGCTATAAATAGCTCCTTTTAGCTTATCTTTTGTATAAAAAATCATTAAATTGTAAAATTAACATCCGCATCCTTGACTAGTAGAGTCGTTTGATACAGTATTAACGTTTATACAAGAACCTTTAAAGCAGCTTACTTTTAGACATTTATGAACTATTTGAGTATTGTCACTAAATATCTTTAACATATAAGTTGTATTTGGACATAAAGGCCCTAGTAAAAATTGCCCATTATCATCTGTAAATGTGTGAGTTAGAGGAACTGGAAATTCACATTTGTCAACGACTTGAAGCAATTTAACAACTGCATCAGCAACAGGTAAACCAGCGGAATCAAGAACTGTACCAAATATACAGCTTCTATTTTCTTTTGGTAATTTTACAGTAGCATCGATTTGTTCATTATAACCAGTTTTAAAAACACAATTTCCTAATCTACAGCTCATAATTTTATCCTCCTAAGTGTAATTGTAATATACTATAATATATTCCAATATAAACTCAATGTGTTCTAATTTATAAATTTTGTTTATGTAAAGTATTGCAAATAGGAAAAATTAAAATATAGTTTATTAAATATATAAAAGACAATATTTAATGTTTTCTGTAACTTTTGTTACTGAAATAGTTTCAAAAGTGGGTTATAATGATAAAAAATATGACAAAAAAGTAGGAGGCAATAATATGAGTTGTGGATGCGGAAGCATGAATAAAAAAGATGGAAAAGTAGTTGTTGATTTAGTAAGAAGTAAGGGAAAGGCTGATTTTCCTATATCAATACAACATGAAATAGAGTGTAGTTGTGGTAAAAGTTTTACAATGAAAACTTTAGTAGATAAATGTCCACATTGTAATATGACTTACGGAGTTACTCCTTGTTCGTCAAGAGATAAAGAAAATGTGGTTGCAGCAGGTATAAACTACTAATAAAAAATAACTAAATTGCTTTGCAATTTAGTTATTTTAATATTCCAAACTCATAACCAGCATCTTTTAATAATTTAATTATTCCAGGTAAAGCTTCTACAGTAGTATTTTTAGTCATACAATCGTGCATTAATATTATTGCAGGATTTTTATAATTACCATCTTTATCTTTAATTTCTCTAGAAACATTTTGAATTAGAGTAGAGGCAGGAATATTATTTCCTTTAGCATCACCAGAATCTACATTCCAATCATAGACATTGACACCCTTTTCATTTAGTTTGGAAGTTATATTTTTAGTAAAATCTTTTCCTCTAGAGTTTTTTACAATAGTATTATGAGAGCCACCAGGAAATCTAAATATAGTACATTCATTTCCAGTAACTTCTTTTATAAAATCTTGTTGCTTATTGAAACTCTTAAAAAATGATTCTTCACAAGTATAAACATATTTAAATTCATGGTCTGCAGTATGGTTACCAATTGCATTTCCCTCTTCATAAGCTCTTTTGATAAATTCAATATGAGGTTCTATATAAGGTGAAATTATAAAAAAAGTTGCATGCACATTATTTTCTTTTAATATATCAAGTATTAACTCTGTATTTTTGCTAGGACCATCATCGAAAGTTAAATAAACAATTTTTTTTTCTTTATCCACATTATTTTTTTCACAATTATCGTCCATAGAGGTATCTTCTATATTAATAGGAGATAAAATATGAGAATATGCTGAGACATTACTTACTGATAAAGATATAAGTAAGAATAGGATTATCTTTTTAAAAAAATTAGGGGCTATATTTATACATTTCATTTTAATTCTCCTTATTATGTAAATAAAATATTCTGTGTAAAACCAATGTTAGTTTATACGGTTTAGATAAAAATTATTTAAGTTAATTATAGTCACCTTAATATGAACATTTATAATAATGAAGAATATTATGAAATTATAAAGAATTCAAGGAGATTAAAAAATAAATGAATCCATATGAGCTTATAATGAAGATTGATAGAAAAATGAAAGAAGATCCAGTTTTTGCAAATAAGTTTAATAGATTAGTGGGAGAATTAAATAGAACTCCAGGTTTACAACAAGAAATAATGAGAATAGCACAAATAAAAGATGAAAGTAAAAGACAAAGGGCTTTAAATAATTTGCCTGATAATATAAAACAATCAGTTGCAGAAATGTTTAAGTTATTAAATTAATACAATAATCAATTAACAAAAAAATAACCAATTTTAATTGGTTATTTTTTTGTTAATTGATTATTTATAGAAAGGAATAACATAGAATAAATTATAGCTTAAATAAAGTTCATGGAAATAAGGTAATTTATATGAGAAATAGTGAGGTGGGAATATGGAAATTAAAGGAGATATAATAAGGTTAAATAATAATATTGAAATAAAAATACTAGATTTAGTTTGGTTTATTATAATTCCAATAATTAATATAAACTATATTTTGGCAAGTGTTTTGGCTAAAAAGGGGAGTGATCTTACAATTACATTAGATAATGTAATTCCATTTAACTCTATATTTATTATTCCTTATGTATATTGGTATTTGTATATTGTAATAGGTTTTATATTTATATTAGTAAATTCAAGAAAAGATTATATTAGAGCTTTTATATCATTTTTTATAGGCATGAGTGTATGTTATATTATATATTACGTATATCCAACGGAAATAACTAGGCCTATAATTGAAAATAATAATATATTTAATTATTTAGTAAATCTTATATATTCAATAGATAGACCAGTAAATTGTTTTCCATCATTACATGTTTTGACAACGTATTTTATAATGAGATATACAAAATATAAAGATTCAAAAAAGAAATTTTATTATACTGAAATAACTGGTATCTTAATAATACTATCTACTTTATTTATAAAGCAACATTTTATAGCAGATGTTATTAGTGCGATAATTTTAGGGGAGGTTACAATTTTAATAGTAAGAAAAATAGATGATTCTACAATAGAAAAAGTGTTAAATTTACCATATAAAATAAAAAATAATATTATTACTAAAATAAAAAATAAAAGTAAAATAAAAAATAAGGAAATTATAGAAGCGGAAGAGCAATTAGTTAGAAATAAAAAATAGGTATTTATATAAGATGTTTAAAATATTTTTTTAGACATCTTTTTTTTATGGATAAAATTTATAAATTTTAGGAAAACTAAAAATACTAAGGAGGAATAAGTATGGAGTTTTTGTATAATTTTTTTATATATGGATTTATTGGATGGATAATAGAAAATATTTTTTCATACTATATTCATGGTTATTTTCAAAAAGATGGATTTTTGAAAGGGCCATTTAAACCTATGTATGCAATAGCTATGGCTTGGATACTTGAATTATATAGGATAGTTCCTAATATAATATTTTTGATTGTGATATCATTTATAATTCCAACATCTGTAGAATATATAACAGGATTTATGATGAGAAAGTTTTTTAATAAAGATTATTGGGATTATACTGAAGAAAAATATAATTATCAAGGAATTATATGCTTAAGATTTTCACTTATTTGGGTTATCTTAAGTGTTATTGATGTAAAAGTTATTCATCCATATTTTATATATAGAATTTTTAATTCAATATATGAAATATGGCCTAGTATATCAATTTTGTTTATAATAGCTTTATCTATAGATGAAATATTAACATTTATAGACTTCAGAAAAGGAAGTCAAACAATATAATATGAAAAATTAAAAATAGTTTAGAGAAAATCTTTTTAACTTTGAAAGTTTTTAATATTAATATATAATTGAACATATAATTAATTTAGTTAGAAAGAGGAAAAATATGAGTTTAATAAGTACATATGAAAAATTTACACATATAAATGAAGAGTTTATAGCATTTATTGATAAATTAGTTGGAGATAATTTTAAATCTTTTACGGATGAACAAATAAAAATGAATTTAAATATAGCTTTAAATAATTATGAAAAGTTGAAGTTTGAAAGTGATGAAATTCAAGTTGAAGATAGTGATAAAAACAATTTAAATGACTTAAAATATTTAATAATGAGTGCATTATTTTTAGTATCTGATTTAAGTCATTTTTATAGTTTAAGAGAGTATGAAAGATTTAAAATGAGAGCAGTAAATTATATAAATAATAGTAGAAGAGGAAAAATATTTTAATAAATTATTTATTAAATAAAACCCATGATAATATTTTTTATTATCATGGGTTTTATATATAAATAATTTTACAATAAATTCAATAAAATATACAAAAAAACCATAATATTGACAGAAAAAGTAAGGTAAGGTAAAATGGTGTAGGATTAAATGTAATAATAGGGGAGAGGAACTATATGAATAAGCTTGTAAAAAGGTATGTTTTAATAGTAACATGCTTTATATTGCTAGTTGGAATATTTAATTATAATTTAGTATTTGCGGATAAGATAGATAGTTTTAATAAATTAGTTCCTAAAAGTGAAAAAATTAATTTTGAAAACTTAACAATAGAAGATGGGCTATCTAGTAATTTTATAACTACAATTTTTCAAGATTCTAGAGGATATATATGGATTGGAACAGATGATGGTTTAAATCAATATAACGGAAATTATATAGTTGAATATAATTATAGTGATGGACTAGCATCAACTTATATAAGTGCAATATGTGAAGATGAGTATGGAAATATATGGGTAGGAACTCGTGGTGGATTAAGTATTATTAATAGTAAAACAGAAGAAATTAAAAATATTAAATATGATAATAGTAAAAGTGGTATATCACATTATAATGTTACGGCTATTTATAAAGATAGCCAAAATACAATGTGGGTAGGAACGGAAAAAGGTCTTAATAAGTATGATTATGAAACTAAAACATTTATAAAATATTATGATGAAGATAGTGGTGGCGTATTAAGTAATTCTTATATCACCAATATTAAAGAGGTAAAAGATGAATACATAGTAATTGGAAGCAAATGTGGAGCTAGCGTAGTAGATATGAAGCAGGATATAGTATACAAAAGTAGTTTTGACTCTAATGAATACGATTATATTTACAATATAGAGGTTGATAAGAATGGAGATATATGGTTTGCTACTAAAAATGGTATACACAAATATGATTATGAAAGTAACACATTAAATGCTTTTACTATTGATATTGATAAAGAAATATATAGTGATATTAATTCTATATTGTGCGATGAAAGCAATAATTTATGGTTTGCAAGTTCTAATGGGATAATAAAATATAATGAAGAAAAAGAATTGACTACTTTATACAAAGCAGACAAGCTGTTTATTAACTCTTTAAATAGTGATAATATACATTGCTTTTTTGAAGATAGTAATGGATTATTGTGGATAGGAACGGACTATGGAATAAGCAAATTAAATATTACGCAACAAATTAGCAATAAAGTTGATTTAATATTAAAAGAAAATGGAATAGAAGAAACAAGTTTTAATTCAATAATAGAGGATAGCGAAGGTGATTTGTGGATAGGAACTAAATATCATGGATTAGTAAATATACTAGTTGATGAGGAAAAATTAATAAGGTATATTTACGATGAAGATGATGTAAATACTATTTCTAGTAATACAGTAAAATATATTACTGAGTTTAAAACAGGAGAAATTACTGTAGTTACAGATAAGGGAATAGATTTAATTAATAAACATGAAAATAAAGTTATTCATGAATATGTTGAAGAGCTAAATAATAATAGATATTTAGGAATACAGAAAATAATAATTGATAATAACCAATATTATTGGATGGCTACTAATAAGGGGGTTGTTAGACTAGATTCTGATAAAGGTGAAATAAAAACTTATAAAGAAGAGTTTGAAGAATATGGGATCAGAGATGTAAAGATAGTAGATATATTTCAAGATAATTATGATGAAAATATACTGTGGTTAGCTGGCGGTGAGTATACAGGGCTTATTAAATTTCATAAAACTGATGGAATAATAAAAAATTATGTTAATAGTAGTTTAGAGAATTGTATAAGTTATGATGTAATAAATTGTATACAAGGTGATGATGAAGGAAATCTATGGATTGGGACAAACTCAGGGTTAAATAAGTTTAATATTGAAACTGAAGAGTTTACAGTATATAGAGAAGAAAATGGAATGATAAATGATTATGTTAACTCTATTATTATAGATGATACTCAAAATATTTGGATTGGAACTAATAAGGGTTTATGTAAATTTGATATTAAGGAAAATAAGTTTACAAATTATAATAGCTACTATGGAATACCAGGAAGTAAATTTAATTTAAACTCTTCTTGGAAAACAAAAAGTGGATATTTATTATTTGGAACTACAGAAGGTGTTTATTATTTTAATCCTAATGAATTATATAAAGAAAGTAATAAACAAGATAAGGTTATAATTGGTAGCGTTGCAATTAACAACCGAAAAATAGATTTTGATGAGGAAAAGGAGATTAAACTTAAATATAATGAAAACAATGTAATTATTTTATTCTTTTTACCTGATTATAAAAAATATTCTGATATAAGTTATGAATATAAGCTTGAAGGGCTAAATAAGAACTGGATATATTCTGATAGTATTAGCTATGCAAATTATACATTATTAGCTCCTGGAAAGTATACATTTAAGGTTAGAGCTAGTCAAGATAATGGAAATTTAACAGAGGAAAGTAGTATAACAATAATAATACAAAGTCCTTGGTGGAAGACAAAAATAGCATATTGTTTTTATATATTAATAATAAGTATTATAATATTTTATTTCTGGAATCATATGAAGATACTAAAATCATTAGTAAAGAAACAAACCCAAGAAATTAATGAAAAAATGAAAGAAAATCAAAAACTATATGAAAAAAATATAAAAAGTGAAAAATTTAAAAATGATTATTTTGTAAACTTATCTCATGAGCTAAGAACACCAATTAATGTTATTTTATCAACGGTACAACTAATAAATTCATTAAATAAAGATAAATGTATTTCTCAAAAAAGGATTGATTCTTATATGGAAATTGTACAGAAAAGCTCAAATAGTTTGTTGAAAATAATTAATGATATTATAGATAGTTCTAAAATAGAGGCTGGAAGTTATAAAATAAATAAAGAAGATAATGTTGATATAGTTTATTTAGTAGAAGAAACTGCTTTAACTATGAGGAATTATATTAAAGAGAAGGGCATTGAGTTAATTATTGATCCAGAAATAGAAGAAAAGTACATATCTTGTGATCCAAATGAAATAGAACGATGTATAGTTAATATTATAGGTAATGCAATTAAATTTACTCCTGAGGGTGGGAAAATAGAGGTGTTTATAGAAGATAATGATAGTAGTGTGAGTATTTCTATAAAGGATTCTGGAATTGGTATATCAGAAGAAGACCAAAAATTTATATTTAATAGATTTGAGCAAGGGGAAAATGGAAATTGTACTAAGGTTAGTAGTAGTGGAATTGGATTAACGTTAGTTAAATATATAGTTACATTACATAATGGAAATATAGAGTTAGAAAGTAAATTAGAAGAGGGAACTAAGGTGACCATAATATTACCTTGCAAATAAATAGAGGAAGTTATCTAAAGACTTTTAGATAACTTCTTTTTTTGTATAAAATAGATAAAAAGTATTGACTCTTGTGTAAGAAAAGAGTTTATAATTTGAAAGGATTAAAAATTAAAGGAGAGAGATAGATATGAGAAAAGAATTTTTTAAATATGCTATTCCATCGGCATTAGCAATGTTTATTTCCTCATTATATACAGTAATAGATGGTATATTTGTTGGACAAGGTGTTGGCGATTCTGCTCTAGCAGCTGTAAATATAGTTCTTCCATTTACAGTAATGCTATTTGGATTAGCTTCAATGTTTGCTATTGGAGGTGGAGCATTAGTTTCTAAAAATATTGGAGCAAATAATATAAAAAAAGCAGTTAATATATTTAGACAAGTTTTTAAGTCTTTATTAATAGTTAGTTTGATAATAAGCGTAATGTGTATAGTATTCACTAGCCCAATAGTCAGTATGTTAGGGGCAACTGAAGTATTAAAACCATTAGCAGTAGAGTATTTAAGATTTTATGCATTATTCTGTATACCAAACTTAATTGGAATTGTTTTAAATAGTTTTGTTAGAAATGACGGCAGACCAAGGTTGGCAATGGTATCTACTATAAGTGGTGCTATTACTAATATACTTTTAGATTATATATTTATTTTTCAATTAGGAATGGGAATTAAAGGTGCGGCAATAGCAACTGGACTTGGACAAATAGTAACAGTAAGTATAGTATTACCTCATTTTATTATGAAAAAAGGATATTTATCTTTTGGAAATGTAAAAGTGTCATTTAAAACAGTAAAAGAATTTTGTACTATAGGATTTCCTTCATTTTTTGCTCAAGGAAGTTATTCTATAATTGTTTTACTTCATAATATAGCCTTAGTAAAATATGCAGGTGAAATGGGAGTTTCAGCATATAGTATATTAAATTATCTAACTACTAATATATATATGGTTTTATATGGAATTACATTGGGGGTTCAACCACTTGTTAGTTATAATTATGGAAAGAAAGATGTAGAAAAAATGTTAGGTTTCTTTAGAATAACATCAATTTCTAATATAATAATAACGGGGATTTTTGTTATTATAAGCTTTGTATTTGGACCTTTATTAATATCTATATTTACAAATGATACACAAATAGCACAAATGGCTTATACTGCATTAAAAATAGCATGTTTAAGTTATTTTGCAGTAGGGTTAAATTTAAATAGTTTAGTTTATTATCAAGCAATTGAAATGCCTAAGTATTCTAATTTAAGTTGTATTTTAAGATCAATAGTATATTTACCAGTATGTTTATTTTTCTTAGGTAAATTCTTTGGTATTAATGGTATCTGGGCAAGTGCAATTATATCTGAAACTTTAACATTTATAACTATAAAGTTAGTAGGAAATATAAAATTATATACATTTAGAGTAATAGAGGAAGTTTAAAAAATGTAATAAGACATATTAAGCCATATTGAGATATTAGAGTTTTACTTTATCAATATGGCTTTTTTTAGTATTTTCAAGTAAAATATATGTTTTACTACTACAAAATCAAAGAAAAATATCTAAAATTATAGATAAATATCTCTTAAGTAAAAAAGGAGTATATTAGAAATAATTATTAATGAGCGTTAAGAGGAGTAAATATATATGAAATCTAAATTTTCTATTGGAGAAGTAGCTAAGATACATAATATTACAGTAGAAACCTTAAGGCATTATGATAGAGTAGGATTATTAAAGCCTTCATACATAAATAGTAATACAGGATATAGATATTATAGTGCTAAGGATTTTATAATATTGGATTTAATTAAACAATGTAAAGCTATGGGGTTATCTTTAGATGAGATAAAAAATATAATAGAAAATTATACTTCACCAGAATCAGTTTTACATATTATAAGAAAGCAAAAAGCAATTATCGATGAAAAAATAAAAGAATTAAATAAGATAAAAGATAATATTACATTCCTTGAGGAGAGCATAAAGGTTTCGTTAGATGAGGGACTAAATAAAATATTTATAAAATTTTATGAGGATAGAAGCTTTATTAAATATGATAATACTAACAGATTTACAGAAGAGTTTGAAGTAAATTTAAGTAAAATTTTAGCTGAAGTAGAAAGAAAATATACATATTTTAATAAAGAATTAGGATTTGTTATTTCATACAAGGATCTTAAAGCGGATAAAAAAGTAACATATAAAAATACAATGATAAAGTTTACTCAGAGTATGGATATTAAAGAGTATAATAAGATTGTTTTGAAAAAAGGCAAATATTTAACTTTAAATTTTGATGACGATTATAATGATACAAGAAAATACTACGATATTATTATGAATTATATAGAAGAAAATAATATTGAAGTATTAGGAGATTTTTATGAAATATACATAATAACTAGGGTTGGTAGTGATGGAAGTGAGAAATCACTAGGAAAAATACAAATACTTATTAAGTAAGTAATATAATTTGAAACTTAAAAAGAAAAATGTAAATACAGATGCCTCATTGTATATATTTATATTGAAAAATAAATTTTTAAGGGGGTATATACAATATGGCAAAATGGTTATTAGATCCTGGGCATGGAGGAGAGGATCCAGGAGCAACATATAAAGATATAAGAGAATGTGATAATGTTCTTAGATTAGCTTTAAGAATTGGAGAATTATTAAAAAATAATAATGAAAATGTTTATTATACAAGGGCTACAGACACTACTTTAAGCTTACTAGAAAGAAGTAAGAGAGAAAATGTTGGAGATTATGATTATTTTGTGAGTATTCATAGAAATGCATATAAACCAGAATGTGCTAGAGGATGTGAAACTCATGTATATGCTAAAGGTGGAATTGCCGAAGAGTTAGCTAATAAAGTTAATTCAGAAATAGTGAGAAATGGCTTTGTTAATAGAGGGATAAAGGTTTCTAACTTTCATGTTTTAAGAGAAACTAAATGTCCTGCAATATTAGTGGAAGTTGGATTTATAGATAATACTTTAGATAATTTAATATTTGATTCAAAATTTGAAGAAATAGCCCAATCAATTGTTAAAGCATGTTTATGTCACATAGGAAAAAGTATAAGTTCACTTAGTAATAACTTAAATAGAGATGAAGTATATTATAGATGCGTGGTAGGGAGTTTTAAGGAAAGAGTAAATGCAGAAAGCAGAAAAGCAGAACTAATAGCTAAAGGATATAGGGATACATTTATAGACGTTTATAAAAAGAATTAAAATTAAGGGAAGCTATATCAGAATGATTTATTAATTTTGATATAGCTATTTTATATTAATAAAAAATAAAAATATAGCTAAAAATAATTATAGTAACTAATTGAAAGTAGGTAAATTAATTATGAAGGGAAAACAAGGGATGATAAGTTGCTTAAGTTTTATTTTGTTTTTTAATATAACAAAAATTAATTTTGATTCTTATATAGTAGAGCATACATCATACTATGATTATTTTAATAAAACTACTCCTAAACAATATGAAATAGTACCTAATACCGATTTAAATAATAATAGTGATATTAATAAAATAGATGATTTTCATTATTATTTTGATGATTATGATTACTATAATAATTATAAAGATTTTCAATATTATGATAAAAAAGATCATTATTATGAACATCATTATTATGAAAATGGCGAATAATTATGCATAAATAAGTTATATTTATTAAAAAATGAATAATCTAAAAATAAATATATATAATAAAGTGAGTGTAAAAGGGGATAATTATTAATATTTCGTTAATAAAAACCATGATAAATTATATAAATTGTACAAATAAGAGTAGTTGGTATAATTTTTCTTGTAGACAAATGTAGAAAAAAGGGGTATAAATATAATATAGACGTATAATGGAGGGAACAAAAATGGTACTAATAGGAATATTAATGGTAATAGTAGGGTTTGCATTAAAGTTAGATAGCATAGCTGTAATAATAATATCAGCACTTGCTACAGGGTTTGCAGCTCATATGGATATTACCGAAATACTTTCAATACTTGGACAAACATTCGTTAATCAAAGATTAATAACAATTTTTATATTAACATTACCTGTAATAGGTATATCAGAAAGATATGGATTAAAGGAAAAAGCAGTTTCGCTTATTAAGAAAGTAAAAAATCTTTCAACAGGAAAGCTGTTAACACTTTATTGTTTAATAAGACAAATTGCTGGAGCTATGTCATTAAGAATAAGTGGACATCCTCAATTTGTAAGACCATTAATAAATCCAATGGCTCAAGGAGCTGCAATAAGTAAATATGGAAAAATTGATGAAAAAACAGAAGCTAAAATAAAAGCAGCAGCAGCTTCTATGGATAACTATGGAAATTTCTATGGACAAAATCTTTTCTTAGCAAGTTCTGGAGTTTTATTAATTGCTAATACATTAAGTGAGTTAGGATATGCAACAACAGGATTAGATATTGCAAAAGCATCAGTTCCTATAGCAATAATTGCTTTTGTATTAGTTTTAGTTCAAAATATATTACTAGACAAGCAATTAGATAAAAAGTTTGGAAAGAAGAATAAATAGTTACAAAGGAGAAGAGATATATGGATTTTGCAGCAATTTCTAATATGTTATTAGAAATATTCTACATAATAATTGGAATTATGATGTTAAATACAGCTGTATTAACATTGGGAGATAAAAATCATAAAGCTAAAATTGGAACAGCTGCCTTTTGGGGATTACTTGGAATGATATTTATATTTGGACCGTATATACCATCAGTAGTGGTTGGAGCAATATTAGTTGTTATAGCAGTACTTACTTTAACTAAGCAAGTTAAGCCAGGAACTGTTAAAGCTTTAGATGAAAAATTTGGAGAAGAACAAGCAAATAAATTAGGACTTAAGGTATTTATACCATCATTAGTTATAGCTTTAGCTGCATTAGGAATTGCACAGTTTACAGCAATTTCAGGATCAGCAGCTATAGGTGTTGCAGCAGTTATTGCTGTAATAGTTACATTTATTATTACTAAAGCAAAACCAAGAGTTTTAGTTGAAGAATCAGATAGAATGCTTCAATCAGTAGGAGCAGTAAGTATACTACCACAATTATTAGCAGCACTTGGTGCTTTATTTACAGCAGCAGGAGTTGGAGATGTAATTTCTTCAGGAATATCAAGTATATTACCACAAGGAAATATATTCATAGGAGTTACTGCTTATTGTGTAGGTATGGCTTTATTTACAATGATAATGGGAAATGCTTTTGCAGCATTCTCAGTAATAACAGTTGGTATAGGAATACCATTTGTATTCTCACAAGGTGCTAATGTAGCAATAGCAGGTGCTTTAGCATTAACAGCTGGATATTGTGGTACATTATTAACACCAATGGCAGCTAATTTTAATATTATGCCAGCTGCTTTACTTGAAATTGAAGATAAAAATTCAATAATTAAGCATCAAGCACCAGTAGCTTTAATTTTATTAGCTATTCATATTATATTAATGTACTTCTTAGCATTTTAATTTAAATAATAGTTTAATATGGTATAATATATATGAGATATTTTCTAATAATTTTACTAGTTTAGGAAGTATCTCATAATTATCTGAAAACTTATAAGGTGAAAATAACTAAGTTTTCCCCTTAAGTTAGAAGTTAACAAAGGAGAAGATAAATATGAAAGTTTTAATAACAGGATTTGATCCATTTGGAGGAGAATCAATAAATCCAGCTTTAGAGGCAGTGAAATTATTACCAGATACAATTTCAGGTGCAGAAATAATTAAACTAGAAATTCCTACAGTATTTAGAAAATCTTTAGCTAGAATTGAAGAAGCTATAGAAATTCATAATCCTGATATTGTTATCTCTGTAGGCCAAGCTGGTGGTAGATTTGGTATAACACCAGAAAGAGTTGCAATAAATATAGATGATGCAAGAATTGAAGATAATGAAGGAAATCAACCATTAGATGTTGCCATATATGAAGATGGAGAGCCAGCATACTTTTCAAACCTACCAATAAAGGCTATGGTTAATGAAATGAAAAATAATGGTATTCCTGCATCAGTATCAAATACAGCAGGAACATTTGTATGTAATCATGTAATGTATGGGGTATTATATTTAGTAGACAAGAAGTATCCAAATATTAGAGCAGGATTTATACATGTTCCATATATTCCAGCACAAGTAGTTGATAAACCAGAAAAACCATCTATGAGCACAATTGATATATCAAAAGGATTAGAATTATCAATAAAAGCAGCAGTAGAAAATTCAGAAGATATTAAAGCTGTTGGTGGAGCTATTTGCTAAAATGTTAGAACCAAGAGAAGAAAAGAAAATCTTTGTTTATGGTAGTTTAAGAACAGGATTCTTTAACTATAATAAATATTTGTTAGGGAAAGTATCAAATGCTCAAGTTGGAAAAGTAAAAGGAAAGCTATATCATATGCCACATAAGGGGTATCCAGCATTAATTGAAGGTGACGATGTGGTACTTGGTGAGATAATGACTTTAAATGACTTTGAAGAGGTAATGATTCCAATGGATAAGATGGAAAATTACTATGGGGTAAATGATAATAGAAATGAGTATAATAGAATAATAATGGATGTTGAGCTTTCAGATGGAAGTAAAGAAAGTTGTTATGTTTATTATTATGCTATGAATGATAAAGATGTTTTTGAAAAAAACAGTATTTATATAAATAATGGTGATTGGAAGGACTATATGTTAAAGCAATCACTGTAAAAAAATGTATCTGCCTCCGGGGTCAATCCATATATTGGATTTACCCCGGGGCAGTTTTTTATATTTGACAAAGAAAAATATTAGGAATAAACTTATGATAAATAAGAAAAAGATAAATATAATGAGGTGAAGTAAATGGGAAACTGTAGTACATGTCCAAGTCATGGATCATGTGGAAAAGATGAAACACAGTGTGGAATTGAAAATAATTCAGAAAATAAAATAAAAAATATAATAGCTGTAATGAGTGGTAAAGGTGGAGTAGGAAAATCTACAATGTCTGTTATGATGGCTAGGCAATTAGCTCAAAGAGGATATAGAGTAGGTATTTTAGATGCTGATATAACTGGACCTAGTATACCCAGATTACTTCATATAGAGGAAGAAAGGGCAAGAGGAACAGAAACACTTATTTTCCCTGTAGAAAGTAATGAAGGAATTAAAGTAATGTCTTTAAATCTTGTTGTAGAAAAAGAAGATGAAGCTGTTATTTGGAGAGGGCCAGCTATAGTTAATGTTGTAAAGCAATTCTGGACTGGAGTATATTGGGGAGAATTAGACTACTTAATAATAGATATGCCACCAGGAACAGGAGATGTTCCATTAACAGTAATGCAAACTATACCTATAAAAGGTGTAGTAATGGTTTCTATTCCTCAAGATATGATTTCTATGATAGTTTCTAAGTCTATAAATATGGCTAGAAAAATGAATATAGATATATTTGGGGTAATAGAAAATATGAGTTATATTAAATGCCCAGATTGTGATAAAACTATTAAGTTATTTAACGGAGAAAATACTGAAAAATTCTTAAAAGATATGAATGTAGAGCTATTAGGGGAATTACCTATGCATAGAGCTATAACTAATTATGGATCTATAGAATTAATTGAAGAAGAGGAAGAAGTAGCTGAATTATTTGATCCTATAGTTGAGAAGATAATAGAGAAATCAAAGAAAAAATTAATATTATAATTTAAATAAATTATAATATTAAGTATTCAATGATAAAAAATATATAACTTTTATAGTTAGGGCTAATAAATAAAAATTATCCATGATTAAATTCAAAAATCATGGATAATTTTATTATAATAGACTTCTAATTATATCAGGTTATTTAAAGATGATAAAATAAGTGTCTACATTAGTATGACTCTAAGATATTTTTTATTACTAAAATAACTTAGAGTCAAATTTTTTATTAAAATTCTAAAGCATTTTTATGATGTTTTTCACTATCCTTAATTTCACGTTCTAAAACAAAAGTCATTAAGGCTCTTATTAGGAATAAGGCTCCTAAAATTATTAATTCATCAAGACTTTTTACCAAAACAGTTTTTAGTATTTCAGCAGCAAGTTTAAATTCAAGTGCAGTAATCATAGAATTTGCAAATTGATATTTTAATGAATAGCCTTCTTTGCCAAATTTGGATTTTACATAATGATAAAAAGCTGTAAATGCTCCTACTGTTAATACAATTACGCCCATTAATTCAAATATATGAATTAATATTGGAAGTAATATATCAAAAATATGTTCTAACAAAATATATCCCCCTTAAGTTATAAATATATATGTATAATACAGATATAATATAAATTAAGGGAGGAATTTTTTCAAGCTTAATAAATTCAGTTAATATTGTTATTATTATTAATCGTTATTATTATATTTATCAGAGCTATAATTTTCACCTATGACTTTATCATAAGTAATTAAATCTAAAGCTTCATTTCTAGAATCAGAACTTTGAATACTTGGTGAGTATAATGGATATTCTTCCATTAAATTCTTCATAGTTTTCATAAAATCTGTATTTTCTGAATTAATTAGGTCTGTAACTATATAAGGTATATAGAATGCAGAAATAGTATCTATGTCTTTATTAAAAATTGTAGAATCGTAATTATTCCATAATATATATTTTTGATTATAAATTAACTCAGCATTATTATCAGAAAGGCCTAATCTATCATAAACATTATCATCTGGTGTGAAGAAAGGAAAGTGATCACCAACAAAAACAAGTAATACATCTTCATCAAATTCCTTTAACCAGTTTGTAAATTCTCGTAATTGAGCATTGGTTTCTTTAATACCAGCTAAATAGTATGATAGTTGATCTGATCCGTCAGCAGTTTCAGCATAATATGGTTGATGGTTCTGCATAGTAGTAGCAAATATATAGCTTGGATTTTCATTTGTTTCTAGAATGCTTTTAATTTGATTAAAAACACTTTTATCAGAAATATATCTTCTAAAATATTCTGTTTCAACTGTCATGCTATCATCAAAATATAAGTTATCAAATCCATATTCAGTATATAATGTATCCCTATCATAAAAAGTTTTACTAAAAGGATGAATATATGCTGTACTATATCCAAGAGACTTGAAGTAACTAGGGATTGTATCAATAATTTCTTGCTTTTTTAATAAGTTTTGTGGAACTGATGGCGTATTAATAGCATAGGTTGGCAAACCAGTTAACAATTCAAATTCAGTTCTTGTAGTATATCCTCCAAATGTTGGAACTACGCAATTTCCAACATATCCTTCAGCTCCAACAGAATCAAAGTCAGAATAAATATCAATATCAACCTCTAAAGAATCAAAAACTCTAAAATCGCTAAATGATTCAGACATAATAAAAATAACATTAGGAGAATTTTCAGATGTATCTTCAGGGTTTGCACTTGTATCCGTATTAGATAATAGATTTTTTATAGAATCATAACTATAGTCTTCAGGTGGATTTACTATATCCATTAAATTTTCTGAGGTAGTTTTTGTTAAATAAGGAAGAAACCCTATATCACTAAATTGCTCATTACTTTCTAATATATTAGTAGCAACTGTTGTTTCTATCTCAAAGACTGAAAAAATCTTTGCAGAAATAGATGTTGTTAATGCTATAGTTATCAATAAACTTATAAATGCACAACTACAAATACGTTTTTTTATTGAAAAATCTAGATTTAAATTATTTTTGTAAGTTAAGAAAATATATAATGCCAATATTATAAAATTAAGGATTAATGGGTAAGTAATTTTTAATGAAGCAAATTTTCCAACGTCACTTAAGTTTTTTGTCATTAATAAATCACTTATTACCAAATGACTACCGCTAGTTTTATATTTAAAGTATTCAATACAAGAAAGAATATAAAGTATACCGCCATGAACAGTCATAGATAAGTAAGATTTTTTAAATATAAGAAAAATTACAGTAAACAATATGGTACAAATAATAATATTAAATAATAATATGTTAGGTTTTTTTATTAGGAATTTTAACGTGTCATTAAAGTTCTGACAGATATTATATTCCAATAAAATTGATAAAAATAATGGGTATAGTACAATTAATAAATATTTAGGTATGTTTTTTATGTTAAGTTTCATTATGCGATAATAACTCCTTTCTGGTAAGATACCTTGAGAAATTACAAGTACCAAATACATTATATACTTAAATTGGTTTTTTTGAAATTGCCTTAAGAGAATATTAAGAGAAATTTAATAGAATTTATAATAAAGTTTATAGTGAAAAATAATTGCATATATATTAAGAAATAATAATGTTTTTTATTTTAATTTTAGTAGATTTGTATAAACTAACTAAGTAAATAAAATTAGAACGGAGTGAGCTTAATGTTTGGAATACCAGCAATTGAATGGGTTGGATATACAGCCTCAATTATGATTGCAATATCATTAGTTATGACTAATATAGTAAAGCTTAGAATAATAAATTCAATAGGATGTATATTATTTGCTATATACGGTTTTTCAGTAAAAGCATATCCAGTTGGAATAATAAATACTTTTATATTTTTTGTAAATAGTTACTACTTATATAAGATTTATAAAGAGAGATAGAAGAATTGTTGAGCTTGTAAAAGTGCTTCAAATTACTAATTATAAGTTTACAAAAAATTAAATATGTATATAATAAGATAATGAATAAAATGAGGAGGCACTTTTTATAACTATGAATTTAGAACAATTTTTAAACAAAATTATTACCTGGGCAACTACAGAAGGAATAAAGTTAATTATAGGATTACTTTTATTATGGCTTGGGTGGAAGCTTGCTAAAAAAGTAGTAAATATAATGAGTAAAACATTAGAGAAAAGAAATGTTGATGCAACGGTAAGCTCATTTTTAGATACTTTTGTAGAAGTAGTATTAAAGGGTATAGTAATTTATATATTCTTAGAGTATGTAGGGATTAAAACAACAGGAATAGCAGCTTTAGTTGCATCTGCAGGGGTTGCTATAGGGCTTGCATTACAAGGTAGTTTATCTAATTTTGCAGGTGGAGTAATAATCTTATTAATAAGACCTTTTAATGTTGGAGATTATATTGAAGGATCTGGACATACAGGAGTTATTGAGAAAATAGGAATGTTTTACACACATATGACAACTGTAGATAATAAGCTTATACTTATTCCAAACGGTAATTTGGCAAATGGAAGTATTGTAAATTATTCAGCAAAAGAGTTAAGAAGAGTGGATTTAACTTTTGGGGTTGGATATGAGCAAGATGTTCTTAAGGTAAAGAGAGTATTATCTAATATTGTAGATGCACATGATTTAATTTTAAAAACACCTGAACCATTTATAGCACTTTCTGAACATGGAGATAGTGCTGTTAATTTCGTAGTAAGAGTTTGGGTTAATAATAGTGATTATTGGAAAGTACATTTTGATTTACTGGAATCAGTTAAAATTAAGTTTGACGAAGAAGAAATTAGTATACCGTATCCACAAATGGATTTACATATAAAAAAAGATGAAATAGCAAAATAAAATTACTTTTATACTCCCTATAAGTTTTAAATATTTATTTAGACTTATAGGGAGATTTTTTAGGTCATTATGTTGCTTTTTATATAATAAGATAAGATTATAGTGTATAATAATAATTAAATGTTCATATTAAACTTAATGAATAAAAAGAGGTGCAAAATGAAGAATATAATGGATTCACTTTTAGGTCTTTACGATATGATGGAAAAAGATTTTGGTGAAGAAAGAAAAAAGAAAAGAAATTTTAAACATATAAGAACTTATTTTGATATGGAAGAACATGATGGATATACAATAGATGATCAAACTTGGGATGATTTTAATATGGATGAAGTTTTTACTAAGGTTGATAGAACTTATAGTAGTGCTGGAGAAGCGATTTTATATAAAATGCTTAGAAATCCACTTCATGATAAGAAAAAGTTAGAGGAAAGAGATGAATTAGTTGAAACATTAAGAAAATCTACTGATTTAAGAACAAAGTTACAAATGATTTATTTTAAGCTAGGATATGATAGAAAAAATACATTCTTAGATATGATAATGGAATCTCTGGAGGAAAATAAAACTAAATATTATTTATATATTTTATTTGGTAGAGTTTTAATGTTTGGAACAATAATAGCATCTATATTATTAAAAGAGCCTACATTACTTCTAGCTACATTTGTATTGTTATGGGTTAATGTATTTATTAATGATAAAGAAAGAAAAAATGTTAAATCACAAGGATTACTTTATTTAAGAAATATTATAATTTCGGCAAAGAAAATTCAAGATATAAAACATCCTGCTATTGAAGAATATAATAATAAAATTAAAGAGTTATTGAAGGAATTAAAAGGTGTTGATAGTGCTACTAGACCTATTCAATTGGCTAATACAGCTGGAGGAGTTTTTGAGGTTTTAACTATTCCATTTTTATTAGAAGAAACTGCTTTTTATAGAATTGCTAGCTTATTAGATGAAAAAAGAGAGTATATTTTAGATTTATATTATTTAATAGGTGAAATAGAAAGTTATATGTCTATAGCATCTTATAAAGAAGAAATAAAGGGGAATTATACTAAGCCTAAGTTTGTAGATAAAGTTGGTATTAATATAGTAGATGGAGTACATCCATTAATCAAAGATGCAGTTCCTAACTCAATTAATTTTGAGAAGAGAGGAATTGTTTTAACAGGAACAAATATGGCTGGAAAATCTACATTTTTAAGAATGATAGGTCTTAATATTATATTTGCACAAACATTTAATTTTACATTAACTAAAAAGTATGAAGCATGTTTCTTTAATATAGTTTCATCAATAAGTCCAAGTGATGATGTTACTCTAGGAAAGAGTTATTACATGGCTGAGGCTGAAGCATTACTTAGAATAATTAAAGCCTTAGAATTAGATTTACCAGTATTCTGTCCAATAGATGAAATCTTTAGAGGTACTAATCCAATTGAAAGAATAGCATCTTCTGCAGAAATACTAAAATATATTAATAGCAAAGATAGTATATCAATAGTTGCAACACATGATAGAGAACTTACAGATATTCTTAAGGAAAATTATGATTTCTTCTATTTTAGTGAAAAAGTAGATAGTAAGGGATTAAATTTTGATTACAAGTTAAAAAGAGGAGTATCTAAAACGCGTAATGCTATTAAGTTATTAGATCATATAGGTTATCCAAAAGAGATAATAAAAAAATCTTATAAGAGAGCTGAAACTTTAGAAAAATATATGTAAAAATTTAAGCTATTTTAGGTAATAGATGTAATTACTTAGGGTAGCTTATTTTTTTATTTCTTTTAGTAAATGTTTACTCAAAAATAATATGTAGAAAATTAAATTATTTTTTAAAATAGAGAGAAATTATGTAGATAATTTTTGGAAAAAAATACCTAAAAAATCTATAAATTTAGAGAAAAAGCACCTATAATAAGTATAGGAGTTCAAAAGTGTGGAGGGTGTATTGTGAAAAAAAAGAGTAGATTTAAAGTAGTATTTATAATAATTATAGGAATGATTTTATTAGCATTACCTATAGCTATGCAGGTTAAGGGGGAAGTTTCTAGTAAAATGTTGAATAAATATGTTGCTATAGGTGATGAAATATCTATAGAATCTAATGATGATTATGATGTTGAATATGTTTCATTAATTAAAGATTTTTTATATGGTTTAAATGATAATTTAGATTATATCAATTTAAGTAAGGAGGGGATAACATCTTCAGAATTGTTAAGTATAATAGATGATAATAAAGATAAAATAAAAGATGCAGATTTAATTACAATTTCAATTGGAGCAAATAATATATTAAATGCAATATTAGGCAATTTAAATATAGATGAAACTATATTGCAAGATTCTGATGAAGAGAAATTTGATTCCATAATAAGTGAGTATTTAAATAGTGAGGAAATTAAAACAGAAATTTTAAATGAAGTAGATAAATTTTCAAAGGATTTTCCTAACATAATAAAAAAAATAAAAAAATTAGCTCCTGAAGCAGATATATATGTAAATACAGTATATAATCCTATTAATAAAAAATGTAATATTTATGATTTTTTCGATGAACAAATAAATTTAATTAATGATTTAATAGTTAAAAATAATAGTAATTATGATTATAAAATTGTAGATTGTTATCACATATTAAATAGTGATGAAGTTTTAAATTTTAAAGTTGAAAATGGGGTAGCTAGAATTTCGCCTAATAAAGTTGGACATGCAATGATGGCAACACAAGTAATTTCAGATTATGAAGAGTATGTTAATCTAGAAATAGATAAGGTTACATCCACTAGTGATAATATTAAGGGGAAAACTATTCCTAATAGCAATATTATCATTGTATCTGAAAATGGAACTGTAGGAACAACTCAAGCAAAGGCAAATGGGGAATTTCAAGTTGAAATATCACCAATGGTTTCTGGAACTAATATAGAAGTATTAGTATATGATAAAAAGATTTTTTCCATATTATATAAACTTGAGAAATTAGTAGTTAAAAAGGATTTATTTACATCATAATTTTAAGGCTATACAATGGTGTTGGACAATAATAATTTGGCTTAAAAAGGGTAATACTAAACTTGAAATACTTAGGAGTAATAATAAACTAAAGAAAATATTGGAGGAAAAAGTTATGAAGAAAAAAGTTGTATCATTATTAATATGTTCTGCATTAATGATGGTTGAAGGTGTTACTACTTATGCACAAACTTTAAGTACTAGTCCAGCAGATGGTAATAAGACTACAATAGAAGCACCTTCAGAAAATAAAGAGGAAAAGAAGGAGAAGGAAACTTCAGCTCCAGAAGAAAAGAGTACAGAAGATAAGTGTAAAAAAACTTCTAAGGAATCATCAGAAGATGATGTAGAAGATACTTCAAGCAATCCTTGCAAGAAGAAAGAAAAGGAAGAAAAGAAAAAATGTAAAGATGATAAAAAAGATCATAAGAAACATGAGAAAAAAGATGGAGATAAATGCAAGGAAGATGTAAAGAAGGAAGAGAATAAGTGTAAAGATCATAAAAAAGAAGAAAATAAGTGCAAATGCAGAGATGAGGAAAATTCTGATAAAATAGAAAATTCTTCAGAAAAAGCTGCAGAATAATATATCATTAAATTATCCTAGTCAAGGAAAGTAATTTTCCTTGACTAGGATAATTTTTTTAGTAATTTCCTAGGAAATTGAATTTATAGCAGTACTTAATACTTTTCCAATAGAATCATTAATAACTAAATCAGCTTTACTATCAGCAGAAGTTGAACTTTTATTAATAAGTATAAGATTTTTACCCTTAAAATAATCAATAAGTCCAGCAGCAGGATATACCACTAAAGAGGTACCCCCTATTATTAGTGTATCTGCATTAGCTATAGCATTTACAGAATTTCTAATAGTAGAATCATCTAATCCTTCCTCATAAAGAACTACATCAGGTTTAACGTTTCCTCCACATTTAGTACAAGTAGGTACTCCTTTAGATTCTAAAATAAATTTTTCATCATAAAAAGCATGACATTTAACACAGTAATTTCTTAAAACAGAACCATGAAGTTCATAAACTACTTTGCTACCAGCAGCTTGATGAAGACCATCTATATTTTGTGTTATAACAGCTTTTAATTTA
>UQQU01000048.1 GCA_900543325.1 uncultured Clostridium sp.
CCTTGATATATAAAGAATTTAAAAGAAAAGTAGTGTAAAAAACTTTACACTAACAGAGGAAAATGGGAGGAAAATTTATGAGAAAATTTAAAAGAGCTTTGGCTGCAATATTAAGTTTAATGATGTGTATAGCTTTCATTCAACTACCACTTTCAGTCAAAGCTACTGAAAACACAGAAGTAAGTGTTAAAGCTTCTGAAGAGGTTTATGTAAAAATCAGGTACAATAGACCTGATGGAAATTATGATGGATGGAACCTATGGGTTTGGGAAGCAGGAAAAGATGGTCAACGTGTTGATTTTATAGGTGAAGATCAGGACGGTAAATTTGCTGTTGTAAAAACATCAAAGGATGCAGAACAATTAGGGTATATTCTTCGTAGAAGTGAACAAGGTAATGAATGGGCTGAAAATTATTTTGGAGCTGATAAATTTGTAGATTTAACTACTGGAGATACAGAAGTTATTATAAATCATAAAGATGAAGATAAGGATGTAGAATTAAAGGAAATAAATAGAGATTTTGAAAAAGTAACTTTAAATGTACATTACTATAGATTCAATAATGATTATGATGAATGGGATGTATGGGCATGGTTAGATCCAAATCATGGAGGAGAAGGACATGCATTTACTGGTGAAGATGATTTTGGAAAGACTACTTCAATAGTATATGAAAATGTAGTTAATGCAAGAGAAGATGGAATCGGTATCATCATTAGAAAACCAGACTGGTCAGCTAAGGATATTGAATTTGATAGATTTATTAACTTAGCTTATGCAAATAATAATGGTGAAATAAATGCATATTTAGTTCAAAGTAATTCGGAGATAGTTTTTACTGCTGAAGATGCAGTTAAAGATTTAGCAATAACAAGTGCTAAAATGGATTCAGTAAATGAAATTAGTTTTATTACTAATGTAAAGATGAGTAAATATTTAAATGTAGAAAATGTAACATTAAAGGAAAATGGAGAAGTAATAAAAGTTAAAAGCTTAGAAATTAATGAAAATTTAACTTCAGGTAAAATAGTAACAGAAAAAGATTTAAGCTTAACTAATGAATATACTTTAGAGATAGATGGATATCTTGGGAAAGCTGTAACATTAGGTAAAATATTTAACTCAAAAGAATTTGAAGAGTTATATCACTATAATGGAGAGTTAGGAGCTTTATATTCAAAGGATAAGACAAGCTTTGTATTATGGGCTCCAACTGCAACAAATGTAAAGTTAGCATTATTTGATGCAGGAAATAATGTAGATGCTAAAGAAGTTAAAGAAATGACTAAGGGTAAAAATGGTATTTGGACTTTAGATGTAAATGGAGATTTAAATGGAACTTACTATACTTATTTAGTAACTAATAGTGGGGTAGAAAAGGAAGTTACAGATCCATATGCAAAAGCTGTTGGAGTAAATGGTAATAGAGCAATGGTTATTGATTTAGAATCAACTAATCCAGAAGGCTGGGAAGATGATGTAAAACCTGAATTTGTAGATGCTACAGATGCAATAATTTATGAATTACACATAAGAGATTTTACAATTGATGAATCATCAGGTGCTTCTATGGAAGTTAAAGGAAAGTATAATGGTGTTTGGGAATCAGGTACTACTTTATTTGGTAATGGAGATATTAAAACTGGTGTTGATCACTTAAAAGAGCTAGGTATAACTCATTTACACTTATTACCTACATTTGACCATAGATCAATTGATGAAACAAGATTAGATGAAGCACAATTTAACTGGGGATATGATCCTCAAAACTATAATACACCAGAAGGTTCCTACTCTTCAGATCCTTATAGTGCAGAAGTTAGAGTTAAAGAATTCAAGAAAATGGTAATGGAACTTCATAGGGCAGGAATAAGAGTAGTAATGGATGTTGTTTATAATCACACAGGTGCTACAGCAGATTCTCACTTAAATTTAGCAGTTCCAGATTACTATTACAGACAAAATAGTGACGGTGGTTTTTCTAATGGATCTGGATGTGGAAATGAATTAGCCTCTGAACGTTCAATGGTTAGAAAAATGATGGTAGATTCAGTTAAATATTGGGCTGAAGAATACCATATCGATGGATTTAGATTTGATTTAATGGCACTTCATGACATAACAACAATGAAGGAAATAAGAAATACCTTAAATAAAGTAGATGAAAGTATATTAATATATGGAGAAGGTTGGACTGGTGCAGATACCCCATTATCAAGTGAAGAGCAAGCATTAAAAGTTAATACTGTTAAATATGGAGATTTACAAATAGCTGCATTTAGTGATGATATGAGAGATGCAATTAAAGGTCATGTATTTGAAGATGCTACTCCAGGATTTGTAAATGGATTTAATGGTCTTGAAGATGTTATAAAATTTGGTATAGTTGCATCAACACAAAATGATCAAGTTGAATATACTGGAGGACCAAATCAATATTCAGGTTATGGAAAAACTCCATGGGCAAATCAACCATATCAAACTATAAATTATGCATCAGCACATGATAATTTAACTTTATGGGACAAGTTACAAACTACTAACCCAGATGCAAGTGAAGAAGAACTTTTAGCTATGAATAAAATGTCTGCAGCTCTTGTATTAACTTCACAAGGTATTCCTTTCTTCCAAGCTGGAGAAGAAATAGCTAGAACAAAAGTTAATGCAGATGGAAGCTTTAATCATAATAGCTATAATGCGCCAGATAGTGTAAATAAGATTGATTGGACAAGAAAAGAAGAATATAGTAATCTATTTGAGTATTATAAGGGATTAATAACTTTAAGAAAATCTCATAAATCATTTAGAATGAATACAACTAGTGATATACAATCAGCACTTAATTTCTTAGATGTTACTGACTCAAATGTTGTTGCTTATACTTTAAATGGTGAACAAACAAATGACTCATGGGATAATATTGCAGTAATATTTAACTCTAATGAAAAATCAGTTGAAGTAGAATTACCTTCAAGTGATTGGACAATAGTAGTAAATGGTGAGAAAGCAGGAGTTGAATCATTAGGAACTGTTAATGGAAATAAAGTAGTTGTTCCTGCAAAAGCATCTTATGTTTTAGTAGATACTAATAGTTATAATAAGTCTATTAAAGATGATGAAACAGGAGAAAGTAAACCACCAGTAGATATAGAAACAAATGAAAAACCAGTTATTAATGCTAAAGATTTAGAATTAAAAGTTGGAGATAAGTTTGATGCTTTAAATGGAGTTACTGCATCTGATAAGGAAGATGGAGATTTAACTTCTAAAATTAAAGTTGTTGAAAATACTGTAGATACTAAAAAGGTCGGAAACTATAAGGTAACATATAAGGTTACAGATAGTGATAATAATGAAACAACTTTAACTATAAATGTAACTGTAAAAGCTAAAGAAATGCCAAAAACAGGAGGAAGAAATTCTTTAGTAATAGTTGCTATAGCATTAGGATTAGTTGCTTCAGGAGCATTCGTTATAAAAAGTAAGAAGAGAGAAGCTTAATATATTGTAATTACAGAAAAAGTGGTAGAGAATAAAAATTCATCTACCACTTTTTTTAAAGTTTATGTACATTTATAGCCATAGGCCCTTTTTGTCCATCAGCTATAGAAAATGATACACTTTCACCTTCATGTAAAGTATTATCAGGACCATTTTCTTTTAATTGAGAATGGTGAACAAATATATCATTTCCATCATTCGCGGAAATAAAACCATAGCCTTTCTCTACATTAAACCATTTTACTGTACCAGTATAACTTGACATAAAAAAATCTCCTTAATACTTAACTAATCTATATTAGTTTCTACAAAAAAGTAAAGTTTATACCTTGGAGTTTATTTTATCTATTTCTTCTTTATCCCAAATAAAAAGTTGATCTTTATTATTTAAAGCTGAGAATAATTTGTCTTTCAAGTTAGGGAAAGTTCCATTAAGATTTTTAATTAACATCTTAACATCTTGCCTTTTAGTATGCCCATCAGCAGGACAAGGATTTTTTATTATAGGATAATTATAATCTTTAACAGCTTTTTTTATCATATATTCATCGATATAAACCATAGGTCTTATTATAGTTAAATCATATTTTTCCATATAAGACTTTGGAGAGAAACAGTTAACTCTACCTTCATAAAACATAGCCATAACAAATGTTTCCACAGCATCATCTTTATGATGACCTAAAGCAACTTTTGTGCAGCCTAATTTTTGCGCAGCATCATTTAATGCACCACGTCTTAGTTTTGCACAAAGAGAGCATGGATTTTTTTCATTTCTTATATCAAATACTATTTTGGCAATGTCAGTTTGTATTTCATAAAATGGAACATCTATTTCTTTACATAATTTATGAAGAGGTCCATTATCAACATCACCAGGGTTTAAAGTTATTGCTATAAGTTCAAACTTTACTGGAGAAAATTTTTGAAAGTTTTTTAATATGTGAAGTAGTGTAACACTATCCTTTCCTCCAGATAATCCAACAGCTATTTTATCATTTTCTTCTATCATATCAAAATCATTTATAGCTTGACGAGTTTTGCTAAGTAATTTTTGCATCATATGTTTTGACCTCCGAAATTTAATACTTAGATATTTTAACAAAGCATTAGTTTTTATACAAATAGAAATTAGAATTTAAATTAATATTTATAAATATCCTGAGCAAGCAATGTTAGTTTTTCTAAATTTAAAATTTTAATTGTATTTTTATTTTTTTCTATAATTTTTAAATCAGAAAGGTTTTTAATAACTCTATTTAAATGACGATAACTAGAACCTAAAAGTTCAGCTAAATTATTAATGCCATCAATATCAACAAATATTTCTCCAGAAGTATTTGTTGGCAATGATGAAACTAAATAGCTTGCAAAGCGGTTTTCAATTGGTGAAAGTATATTAATGCTCATATAACTTGAGTTTCTTCTAAGTTTTTTTTGAAGAGATGATATTATAAATTTTAAGAATACTGGATCATTATATCCATATTCCTTTATCTTATTTAATGGTAATGCTAAGCACACGCAAGGTTCTAAAGATTGAACATTACAATCAGCATATGGATTTTCTATAAACTCAATATCACCAATTACTGATAGTGGGGTATTAAAGCAAAGAAGTAATGATTTTCCGCTAGAAAGTAAGGTTGTTACTTTATATTTTCCCTCTACTAAAAAATACAGATAGAATAATTTTTCATTTAATGAACAAAGATATTCATTTTTATTGAATGTATGTATTTCTAGGGAATTTAATAAATTTTTATTTAAGTAAGAATGTAAAGAATATTTATTAATATAATAAATAAGCATGTCTTTATTAATAAGTTTTTTCATAAGTTCTCCTTTAAATATGGGTAAAGTTAATTAATATATATTAAATTAGTAAAGTTGTATAAAAAGAGTATACTATTAAAACTAAAATAGGACAAATGTCCTATTTTATTATTGTATCTATTTGATAATATGTTTCTAGAACTTTAACGGGAGGAATTTAAAATGTATAATATTTTAGCATTATTAATAGGGGCACTTATTTCTATTATGATATCTTTTAATAGTGGATTAGAAGGTTATGTTGGTAGTACATATTCTGTAGTGATTATCCATGCAGTAGGGCTTATTGCTATACTTATAGTTGCTACAATTAAGAAAGAAAAGATAGTAATAAAGGAAGCTGTACCATTTTATTTATTTTTAGGTGGGATTTTTGGGGTTATGCTTACTTTAGTTAATGTAATTACAATAGGTAGCATAGGTGTTGCATTAACAACAGCATTAGCTGTATTTGGACAATTAGTATTTTCATCCTTAGTAGATCATTTTGGATTATTTGGTTTAACTAAATATGAATTTAATCCTAAAAAACTTGTAGGACTTTTTATAGTTTTAGTTGGATTAGTTATTATGACAATGGCATAAAGGGAGGATTATAGAATGTTAATGATTTTATTAGCTATATTAGGGGGAGTATTAACTACTTTATCAATGATAGTAAGCTCAACACTTGCAAAGAAAATAGGTTTAATTCAAAGTACAATAATTCATTATATAGGTGGACTTATAGGTGGAGTATTTATTTTAATTGGAATGGGTAGTTCATCAGCACCATCAATTATAGATATGAGCAAAATGCCGTTATATATTTTCTTAGGTGGAGTTATGGGAGTAATGGTAGTATATGCATCTAATGTAGTAATTCCTAAAATACCGGTAGTATATAGTACATTATTAATGTTTTCAGGACAAATGTTATGTGCAATTATTATAGATGCAATTGTAATGGGGGATTTTTCTTGGCAAAAGCTTTTAGGAGCAATAATAGTTGTATTAGGTATTTTTTATAACTCTAAGGTAGATGAAAAAGAAGCAAATAAATTAGAAAAAGAAAAAATCAAAAAAGCTAGTTAATAGTATAAATGATAATAGGATGTATCAAAATTTAATATGAATATTATAACTAAAATTATGAAATAATTTGTTAGTACTATTCATATAACTATTTTGATACATCTATTTTTGTATAACAATAAGTATAATATTAACATAATTCCTAATTTATTGTATAATTAGGATGAAATACAATATTAAGAGGTAAAAATGGTTATAAATAATTACAATAATAAAAAATATATTGAAATTACTAATGATGAAATTATATTTTGTTTTAGTATGTTTAATTCCAAATTACTCTATTTTTCTTTATGATTATAATAATAAATATATTACATTAGAATCTGTAAATAGAAATAAGAAAAAAGAATTTCATATAAATAGAGATAAATTCAAATTTAAGTATAATGTAGACATGTATTCTTATGAATTTGAGGGGAATAAGGTAAAAAAGGTAGTATTTCCTAGTAATATTATATATCCAATTAATTATAAAGAAAAATTAGCAGAGCTTAATGAAAACACTATGTATTCTTGTATAAAGTAGATATAAAAGAAAATAAAGAAATATAAAGTAAAAAATTACAATGAAAAAATGTATATTTTTTATGTTTATTTAATATTACATTTAGTCTATAATGTTTAATAAGTAAGAGGTTTTTATGAAATATATATAATAGGAGGATTATTAAAGTGGGCATATTAGATAAATATGATGAATCTATAAAATTAACATATAATTATACATATAGAATGTTAACACATTTAAAAAATATTAAGGTTAATTATGAAAAATTAGAAGATCCAGATGAAGTTACAATAGAAGTTTATAGAGATTCTATAATAAAAAAATATGAAACTTTAGAGGATTTATGTTGGAAGCTTTTATCTAAAATATTTAAAGCATCTGGTTTAGAAATTAATAATCCTAGGGGATGTTATAAACAAGCATTTAAAGAAGGATTAATTCACGATATCGATGTGTGGAATAATATATTATTATCAAGAAATTCAACATCACATATTTATGATGAAAATGATTATGAAAAAATAAAAAACAAAATTTTAGAAGAATATATAGATGCAATAGAAACTTTATTAGATAATATTCAAAAAAGAGTAGATGAATAATATGTATGGAATAAATGAAAGAGTTTATAGGAATTTAATTAATTATTTTAAGTGCAATATTGATGTTAAAACTGTCATTTTATTTGGATCAAGGGCAAAGAAAAACGAAAAATATAATTCAGATATAGATTTATGTATTGAGTGTTCACAAAATCGTAGAGGAACTATAGAGTATGAAATAGATGAAATTATAGGGATTTATTCTTGTGATATATTATTCTTAGATTCATTGAATGATGAAATAAAAAAGCAAATAGATAGAGATGGAATTATAATATATAAGAAAGAAATGTGAAGTAGATAGTTTGTTGTTATACTACTTCACATTTTTATTATTGAACAAGGATACTATAAAATAATCATCGTATATAATAATGCAAAAGAGGTAATTATAAAAAGCAAAATCATTATTCCTATAGGTTTAGCTACTATTAATCTCTTAACTTATTTATAGGTTTATTTTTTATATAAAATCTAATTCTAAATATTACCCAAGTTATAGTAAATAAAATTGATGAAAAGATAAATGAAATACCTATCATAGTTTCTGTCCCCTTTTTAATTTGAAACATGAATTTATCTAATGTTAATTAGAGAAAGTAGAAGATACATTTCTAAACTTATAAACATTATTAATTATAGAAATAGAAAGTACATTTATAACTAATTGGCTTCCACCATAGCTTATAAAAGGCATATTTATATTTAAAATAGGAGAAAGCGAAAAGTTAGCTAAAATATTTAATATAAATTGAATTGCAAATAAAGAGCAAAGGCCACTTACTAAAAGTTTTCCATAAGTATTTTTAGTATTACTAGAAATAAAGCCAATTCTTATAATAAATGATAAGACTAAGGCAATAACAATTATTCCAACAATCCATCCAAAGCAGTAAATTATTGAAGTTAGTGCAAATTCCATATTAGCATCTGGAAGAGTTGAAGTATTAACAGTGAAGCCAGTACCAAATAATCCTGCAGAATTTCTTAATATATTTAGTTGATTATAAATCTAACCAGTATTATCTATATCTTTTGATGGATTTAAAAATATAAAAAATCTTTCTATTCTATAGGCTGTCCTAAAGATAGATAATAATAATATAGAGCCTAATGAAACAGAAATAATAATTAAATATTTCAGTTTAAAGCCAGATATATGCATAATTGTAAAGGCTGCAATTAAGTATATTATTATTGTAGATAATGATGGTAAAGATATAAATAGTATTACAGGAATTAAGACTAAAGTAAGACCTTTAAATAATGATTTTTTATCATTCCAGTGATAATTATCAAAAATTCCAGAAAGAGAAACTATTAATAATATAGGAGTAACTGCTAAAGTATCAATAGAAAAAGCACCTATTGTTAGCCAGCGCTTCATACCATGTACAGGTAGAGAAAAGGTCAATGTAAGTAAAATTAAAGAAATACTAATTATATAAAGTGTAAGAGAATATTTTTTTAAACTTCTATAATCTAATTTTATAATGCATAATGACAATACAATAGAAATTCCTAAAAACACTAATAGCTTACTAATATAATTTATATAATAACCGTCATTAAAATTATTTAATTGAAGGAATGCTGTAGTTAAAAATCCAAAAAATATTAAGGAAATTGTCATTATTAAAAGAATCCAATCAGAGTTTGATTTATGAGCTTTATTCAGGTCATGGCCAATAACTTCTGCATTACCCATCTGCATTAATGCTTTATCTGTTGCAATATCTAAAGACATACCTATTTCTAAATAATCTTCAATAATATCATTAATATGACCTAATAATTCTTCTTTAATTTCTGGATGAACTTTTTTATTTTTTATTAAACTACAAACTTTATTTATATATTCATTAACTTTATTATTTTCTATTTTAGACATAAATTCGCCTCCCATAAAACATTATTTACAGTTTCACTAAATAGCTTCCATTCAGATTCTTTCTCAAGAAGAAGTTTTTTGCCACTAGTTGTTATTTTGTAATACTTTCTTTTTCTACTACCAGTAGAATCATCCCAATATGATTCAATATAATTTGCACTTTCTAAGTTATGAAGTATTGGGTAGAGAGTACCTTCTTTAAAGGAAAATATACCTTTAGAGCGTAGGTCTATTTCTTTAATCATTTCATAACCATACATATCTTTACGATTAAGAATACTTAGTATCAGCACTGTTGTGCTACCTTTTAATAGTTCTTTATTAATTTTCATGAAATCACCACCATACATTGTAATTCGATACATCGTATATCTATGTATAATTATATTATTAGATTTTTAGAAAGTAAATATAATATGTAATATTTTACTAAAAAATAAATTAATAAATCCTAAGGGATTGAAAAGTTAGGCTATAAGGTATAAGATATAAGTGATAACAAATAATAATAAATGATAATAAATGATAACAAAGTGGTAATAAAGTGATATAGAGAAGAGGTTATTTATTTATGTTTATGGAAGAAAGATTAAATGAAATATTAGAGATTATAAAGGAAGAAAAAAAGGTATTAGTTAAGGAATTAAGCGAAAAGTTTAATGTTTCTGAAAGTATGATTCGTAAGGATCTACAAAGACTTGAAAAAGAAGGTAAGGTAAAGAGGACTTATGGAGGAGCAATATTAGAAAGAGAATCATCATATGATGAGAAAACTAACTCTAGGTTTTTTGTAGACTTAGAATCAAAATCATATCTAGGAAAGTTAGTTGTGGATATTATTGAAGATAATGATGTTATTTTTTTAGATATTTCAACCACAAATCATGCTATTGCTATGATGTTAAGTGATACAAAGAAAAATTTAACAGTAATAACAAACATGAATAGAATTGCAATGGAGTTTGATAGAGCACCTAATGTTCATGTAATATTAATTGGTGGACATTATAATAAAAGATTAGGGGGAACTGTGGGAAGTGCAGCAGTAGAACAAATAAAGAGTTTTAAAATTACTAAGGCATTTATTGGAGCTGGTGGAATTAATGTAGAAGATAATTTTATTAGTAATTTTAATTATGATGAAGCAGCTGTCAAAAAAGAGATTTTAAGATGTAGCAAAAGAAGATATATAGTAGCAAATTATGAAAAGTTATATAAAGATGGAGCTTATAAGTTTGCAACTTTAGATGATATAGATTATATAGTAACTGAAAAAGAACCAGAAGAAAGCATTAAAGAAATTTTAAACCAAAAAGAAGTAAAGGTAATATGTTAATAAGCAAATTAAGGAGTAAAAGATATGATTAAATTAATAGCAACAGATATGGATGGAACATTATTAAATTCAAGCAATGAAATACAAGAGGGGTTTTATGAAGTATTCAATGAGCTTCAGGAAAAAGAAATAATATTTGCAGCTGCAAGTGGAAGACAATACTATAACCTTTTAGAAAGGTTTAAAGGTATTGAAGAGAAGATGATGTTTATAGCTGAAAATGGAACATTTGTTGTTTATAAGGGAAAGGAACTTGTAGTTAATTCTTTAGATATAAATCTTGCAAGAGAGCTTATTAAAGTAGGTAGAAATATAAAAAATTCTTATGTAATACTTTGTGGGAAAAAAGCTGCATATATAGAAAGTTCTGATAAAAGATTAATCGAGCAGACAGAAAAATATTATGCAAGATATGAAATAGTATCAGATTTAACTAAAATAGAAGATGATATATTAAAGGTTACAATTTGTGATTTTGCAGGATCAGAAAATAATAGTAATAAATATTACGAGGATTATAGAGACAAAGCTCAAATTGCAGTATCAGGTGAAATTTGGCTTGATATAACTGCAAAGGGAATAAATAAAGGTGTTGCAATAGAAGAAGTTCAAGAGCTATTAAATATAAAGCATGAAGAAACCATGGTATTTGGTGATTATTTAAATGATTTAGAAATGATGAGTAGTGCTTATCATAGTTATGCTATGGAAAATGCTCATGATGACTTGAAAAAGGTAGCAAGATTTAGAGCTAAGAGCAATGATGAAAGTGGAGTTGTACATGCTATAAAAGCAATGTTAAATAATTAGAGTATATATAGGTAATAGAAAAAAGCATGTTTTAAATTAGAAGTTATTTTAATTTAAGACATGCTTTATTTTATACTAAAGAATCATATATTTATTCACAATTAAATCTGCTAGGCTTTGCGTTATCTTGTACATCCATTAGAGCTTCACCAAATCTTTGATAGTGAACAACTTCTCTTTCTCTCAAGAAACCTAAAATCTTTTTAATTTCTGCATCATCTGTTAAATTCATTAGCCATTCATAAGTTGCTCTAGCTTTTTGTTCAGCAGCCATATCTTCATGTATATCAGCAATGACATCACCTTTTGCTTGGATATAAGTTGCAGTCCATGGGTTACCTGTTGCATCTGTATAGAATAATGCTTTACCGTGATCAGCATAGTGTCCAGCCAATCCAGCAGCCTTTATTTGTTCAATAGATGCATTTTCCATTAGTTGATAAACCATTGTTCCAAGCATTTCAACGTGTCCCATTTCTTCAGTTCCTATATCTGTTAATAATCCTTTTGATTTATTTGTTGGCATTGTATATCTTTGATTTAAATATCTAAGTGCAGCGCCTAATTCTCCATCAGGACCGCCATATTGTGTTATTATTAGTTTTGCCATATTTAAATCACAAGATTTTAAATTTATAGGATATTCTAAAGTTTTAACATAATACCACATAAACTAATCCTCCCTGTTACTTTCGTTTTCCCAAGGCCAAGGAGTATCAATCCAAGCATCAGGATTTTGAATATAAGCTGAACCAAAGTTAGTTAAAGGACCATATGATTGTTCATAGTCCCACATTAACTTTCTTAGTTTGGAAGAAATCAATTTATAATCATCAATTGCATCTTTACAGTTAGGAAAGTTATCTAAATATAAATTTAAGTCTATTGCAAAAAATTGTAATTTTCTAATTGCATCTAAACATTCATGTTGATTCATTTTTTGACCTCCTCAGAATACTTAACAGCACAATAAGGACTATAAATATCCTTAAATATTGTTCCAGCATGGAATGCAGAATTTATATCAAATAAATTTTGATAAGGTTGTAGAGCAATACATGCCTTTGCATAAGTTTTAGGGTCAAAAACTTTATAAGATTCATAACAGTTCTTTTTTGTGTTAGAACAAGCAATGTTACATGATAATTCAGATGGATTGTTTACGCAATCATTGCAGTCTATACAGTCATCCATTCTTTTATAGTACATAATAGTATATCCCTTCGTTAAATTCTCTATGATAATACTTTATGTAGAAAATTAGAAAAAGTGATAAAATATTGACCTATAAAATTTTACTTTCTTTATGCCCACAATATTCACATTTAAAATAAACTTTACCATGAACGTTATTATCATATCCATATTCATACTCATTCATTTCTTCACCACAGACAGGGCATACTAAAGTAATAGCATTATTTTTTTTTGAAGACATAAGATTTTCATCTCCTTATAATAAATATTTTAAAATTAATATTTATTATGAAACAATATGTCAAATTTAGCAATAATGAAATTATATATTATAAAAACACCATAGTTTGCATAAAAATATAAGAATGTATATTATGAAATAATATAAAATATAACTAATTATAGTATACAAAAGAAAAGAGGCAAGGTATGAAATGGAGTTAAAGTTAGATATTTTCCAAACCATGGCTTTAGTAACAGTTGTATTTTATTTAGGAACATATCTTAGAAAAAAAGTTAAATTTTTATCTAAGTACTGTATACCAGCACCAGTAATTGGTGGACTTTTATTTGCTTTAGTTATATTATTTTTAAAGTTAACCGATTTAGTAACTATAGCCTTGGACACAACATTACAAAATTTATTTATGACTACATTTTTTGCAAGTGTAGGTTTTACAGCAAGTTTTAAAATATTAAAAAATGGTGGAATAAAAGTAGCTATGTTCTTAGGTATAGCTATACTTTTAATTATTTCACAGAATGTAGTAGGAGCAACACTAGCAAAATTATTTAATTTAGAGCCTTTATTAGGATTATGTACTGGTTCTATTTCTATGATTGGAGGACATGGAACGGCAGGTTCTTTTGGCCCACTTTTAGAGGAGTTAGGTATTAATGGTGCAACAACAGTTTCCTTTGCGGCAGCAACATTTGGATTAGTTATGGGAAGTTTTATAGGTGGATTTGTAGCTAAAAATCTAATAGAGAATTATAAACTTAAAACACCTAAGGAATCAAAAGATAATTCTATTCCTCTTAGTGATTTTCATGAGGATAATCAAGCTGTACTTTGTCATCATAAGCTTATGAAAGCTTCAGCCTATCTTTTCTTTGCAATGGGAGTAGGATCGATTATATCTAAGTTTATTCAAGATACAGGATTAACATTTCCATCATATATAGGAGCCATGATTGCAGCTGCTATAATAAGAAATGTTTGTGATATAAGAAAGCAAGAAATTGAAGAAAAAGAAATAGAAGTAATAGGAAATATTAGTTTAAGTTATTTCTTATGTATAGCATTAATGGGATTAAGGCTTTGGGAGTTATTTGATTTAGCATTACCACTTGTTGTTATGTTACTTGCTCAATCAGTACTTATGGTCATATTTGCATATTTTATTACTTTTAGAGTTATGGGGAAAGATTACGATGCTGCAGTTTTTGCATCTGCAAGTTGTGGATTTGGAATGGGAGCAACTCCAAATGCAGTTGCAAATATGGATGCACTTTCAGCTAAATTTGGATTTGCACCAACACCGTATTTTGTAGTACCTATTGTAGGAGCACTTTTTGTAGATTTTGTTAATTCAGCTGTTATTACTTTATTCATAAACATATTAAGATAATCATTATAAATTAAGAGAAAAGTATAGTGTTAAATAGTTATTATCACTATACTTTTTTTTATAAATAGCGAATATTGTTTAATTGTTTATAAATTGGACAAAATAGGATATAATAATACCTAATATAACTTTAATGGAACTTTATAAATAAAAAATAATTTATATAAAAGGAGATAAAAACATGCAAGCATATGAAAGATTAGTAAAATACGCAAAAATATATACAACATCTGACCCAAAATCAGAAACTACACCATCAACTCAAAGACAATTTGATTTAGCTAATATATTAGTTGAAGAGATGAAAGAAATTGGGATTCAAGATGTTAAGGTAGATGAAAATTGTTATGTTTATGGAGTTATTCCAGCAACTAAGGGATATGAAGATAAACCTAGCATTGGATTTATAGCACATATGGATACTGCACCAGCAGCACCAGGAGAAAATGTTAACCCTCAAATAGTAGAAAATTATAATGGGGAAGATTTAACATTATTAAATGGAACAGTTCTTTCAGTAGAAAAATTTCCACATTTAAAGAACTTAAAAGGAAGAACTTTAATTACAACAGATGGAACTACTCTTTTAGGTGCTGATGATAAGGCTGGTATTGCTGAAATAATGACAGCTTGTGAAAGAATAATAAAGGAAAATATACCTCATGGAAAGATATGTATAGGATTTACTCCTGATGAGGAAATTGGTAGAGGTGCTAGTAAGTTTGATGTTAAAAATTTTGGAGCTCAATTTGCATATACAATGGATGGTGGAGTAGAAGGAGAAATTTCTTATGAAAATTTTAATGCTTCAGCAGCAACAGTTGAAATTCATGGTGTTTCTGTTCATCCAGGTTCTGCAAAAAATACAATGATTAATGCAACAAATGTAGGTATTGAGTTTGATAGAATGTTACCTCAAGGTGAAAAACCAGAACACACAGAAGGATATGAAGGTTTTTATTATCTAGAAAGCTTTAAAGGAAATACTGATAATGCAATATTATCATATATATTAAGAGATCATGATTCATGTAAGCTTGAGTCTAAGAAATCTACTTTACAATTAGTTGAAAAGTTATTAAATGAAAAGTATGGAGAAGGTACAGTAAAATTAACAATTACAGATCAATATAAGAATATGGCTGAGCATGTTAAACCTTGTATGCATTTAATTGATAATGCCAAAGCTGCAATGAAAATTTTAAATGTTACACCTGTTATTGAACCAATTAGAGGTGGTACTGATGGAGCTACTTTAAGTTATATGGGATTACCTTGTCCTAACTTAGGAACAGGTGGATACGCATTCCATGGAGAGTATGAGCATATTACTGTAGAAGGTATGGAAATTGCTACAAATATAATAATTGAAATATTGAAGAAATATGCTGAATAAATTGGTATATTAAAGTATTATTTTTAGCAGAGTAAATAATTACTCTGCTTATTTTTATGTTAAAATTTATAGTGGGGGTATGAATTTTATGAAAAGAGTTATTGTTATAGGTTGTGGAGGAGCAGGAAAATCAACTTTTTCCCGTAATCTCTCTGATAAATTAGATATACCGGTATATCATTTAGATAAACTTTTCTGGAATAGAGGATGGATTTCGACACCGCAAGATGAGTTTGATAATAAAATTCAGGAATTAGCAAATAGAGATAAATGGATAATTGATGGAAATTATATTAGAACCTTTGATATGAGAGCAGAAAGAGCAGATACAATAATTTTTATTAATATGCCAACATATGTATGTTTTTATAGGGTTATTAAGCGTAGGGTAATGTATAAAGATAAAAGCAGACCAGATATGGCTGAAGGCTGTCCAGAAGGTATAGATTTTGAATTCTTTAAATGGGTACTTACTTATAATAAAAAAATTAGACCAAGAATATTAGAAAAATTAAAGAAATATAATGATAAAACTGTGATAATTCTCAATAGTGAAAAGGAAGTTAAAGATTTTATTGAGAAATCAGTATGAAATATATTTTAAGTGTTTTATGTTTTATAATTACAAGAGATAATTAAATTTGTCGGCTTTTTTTATTTTCAATTAAAATATTTAGATATTATAGAAAATAGGCTTTGAGTTATGATATCATCAAAGGTATGGATAAGAATTGAGATTATTTATGATATTGATAAATAATATAAAACTACTTACATATTAGGAAGAAACATTGGTGAGGTGCAAGAATGATTAACTTTGATTATAGAGGATTAACCGGAGAAGTAATTACTAAAGAAGATTTTGAATATGAAGAAGAGAGAAAAGCTTGGAATAGGGCTATAGAAAAATATCCATTAGTAATTGTATATTGCAAAACTGAAGAGGATATCAGAAATGCAATAATATTTGCTAAAACTAATTCGCTTTCAATAAGAATAAGAAGTGGACGTCATCATTATGAAGGATATTCTACAGGAAATGATATAGTAGTTATTGATGTTAGTAAAATGAATAAAGTTTATATAGATGAACAAAATGAAATAGTAAAAGTTCAAGGTGGAACTCGAAACAGAGAACTTTATGAAGCAACAGGAAAAAAAGGATATCCATTTCCAGGAGGAGGTTGTCCGACCGTTGGAGTAGTAGCCTTCACTTTAGGTGGGGGATGGGGATATTCATCCAGACTTTTAGGGTTAGGTTGTGACAGATTAGTAGAAGCTGAATTGATAGATAGTAATGGAAACTTAATAGTTTGTAATGAAGATGTAAATGAAGATTTATTTTGGGCTTTAAGGGGCTGTGGTGGAGGAAACTTTGGTGTAGTTACCTCTATGACTTTTAATTTACCACCTAAAATAGATATGGCAACATTGGTTAATATTGATTTTACTAATATTGACTTTGAAGAAAATATTAATCTTATAGAAGCTTGGCAAGAAAAATATAAAGTTTTAGATAAAAGGGCTAATTTTAAAATGGCTATTTATAACTCAACTGAAAAGGGTAGGGGAGTAAAAATAGTTGGATTAGTTTATGGAGATAAAAAGTTAGCTAATGAGATTTTAAAACCTATAAAAGATATTGTTAGTTCAGGAAGTTATAGTTTAGAGTATATGACTGTTCTAGAAGCTAATAGAATAATACAAGATAGTCACCCAGAATATGAAAAGTATAAGAGTTCGGGAAATTTTGTATATAGAGATTATACTAGAGAAGAAATTATAGAGCTTTTAAATATAATAGAAGAAAGAGCTGAGGGAGCTGTTTATACTGCAATTACATTTTATGGTCTAGGTGGAGTTATAAAGGATGTTAAGAGGGATAGTACAGCATTTTATCATAGAGATGCAAGATTTATATTAGGCTTCCAGTCAGTATGGGAAGATGCTAAATATGCACAAATAAATAGAAGATGGTTAGTAGAAAATTTAAAGTACATAAAGTCTATAACAAAAGGATCCTTTGTTAATTTTCCATGTGCAGAAATAGATAATTATGAAGAAGAGTATTATGGAGAAAATTCAAAATTATTAAAGAGAATAAAAGAAAAATATGATAAAGATGATTTCTTTAATTTTGAACAAGATATTAGAATTGAAAAGAGATTATGGTATAATATTTTAGTTGAGTAGGTGGATTTGTTTTTTTATAGACAAGTTATATTTCTTAATTAACATAAGATAAAAGTTAAAAATATGTATTAGAAAAGTAGGCTATTTTTAAATAGCCTACTTCATTTTTATAAATTTTATTTTGTTATTTTATTACATATATTGGTAATAGTAACTAACAATCAGAATCATCTTCGTCTACTGTAGGTGATGCTATTAAAGTTGCAAAAACATATTCATGACGATGACCATCTCTAACAGTAGTATAACCTTCTACAAAATGGACATGTTTTCCATCTCCAACATCTATTGCAGGTCCAGTAGTATCACAAATTTCATGATGATGATCTAGAAAATCTGTATTAGTGGCTAATTTGTGAACATGAGAATTACCTCTTCTTATAGCTTCTCCTGTAACTCCAGCGAAACGATGGTTGTGTCTGTCTTCATCTTCCTCTGCAAACATTGTTGAACCTTGGTATTCATGAACGTGAGTTTGTTGCCTCTTGTTTCTAGATTTATTAGAATTTTCATAATCATATTGATTATTATTACAGTTAGATATCATAATAATATTACTCCTCATTTGTTTTTATAGTATATACTATGAATTTCAGAGAAAGTTGACATAGTTTTTTTATTATTAATTTAAAATTTTTTTCCAATTAGCAAGGAATTCAATAATGCTTTCTAAATCAGGGCTTTTAGAATTTCTTACATAATATCCAGAGGTTGCTGTTCCAAGGACTAATGAAAGTTGTACAGAAAGGCCAAGTACTTGTCCAAAACAAAAGCCTGCATTAAAGTTATCGCCAGCTCCTGTAGTCAATTTAGGGTTTGGTTCATATGGACCCAATGTATGATAAAGTTTGCTATCACATACTGCATAAGCTTCTTTAATAGGATGAACAACTAAACAATAAATATCTAATTTTTTTGCTATTGATTTAACTAAAATATCTAAGGTTAGTTTATTAGATGGTGATGAAATATCTAAAATTTCACCAATTTCATAAGCTTCTTTCTCATTAAGGCCTAGAATTACTTTAAATTTACTAGAGAATTTTTTTATTACAGAAAGAGCTTCTAATATATCATTTTTTAATCTATTTTCAGGGTCAGCTAAATCAAAGAATATATATTTATCACAATTATCATTTAGATTAGGTATAATTTCTTCTATTAAACCATTCCAAATTTCAGTCATATAAGGAAGCATTGTCCAGTTTTCTAATCCTACTAACTTTGCATCAGAGAAAAGTGAAATAAGTTTTTTTACTCCAATTTTTTCTTTGATTTTATTCCAATTAACATCTTTTAGACATTCGCGTTTTCCAATCATAAGTTTTCCGTCTAAAAATTCAACAGCGTCTGTAAGACCAGGATTTGATATATTTATAATTGTAGATTTTTTACTCATTTCATTAAAGACAGGATTAATGGAATCTTCTCCAACAGCACCTATGTAGGTTACATCTAAATTATAATTTGATAATGCATTACTCATAATTGGACCATTACCACCAAGTTTATTTTGTATTGGAATAAATTCAATATTAGCACTTAAACCAGCTGCTTTAGAAATGAATTCACCGAACTCTTTAAGAGTTTCCATTCTTACATAATTATTGGCATCAGTTCTAGTTTTAACAACATGAAGAATTTGATCAACAAATCCATCAAATCCCATTACAGCTTTAATACTTGTATTTTGATATTTTCTTAAAAAATTTATTAAATAATTAATATCATTTATTAAATTTTCTTTCATTATAATATCCTCCTATATTATATATTTAAAAAGTTTAAACAATTTCATAATATATATACGGTTAATTTATATTAAATATGTCAGTATTTTTTATAATTAATAAGTGATATAATAGAAATTAAATATTTTTGTAATATATGATGATAATGATATTAACAAATGATAAATGAAGAGTTATTTTTAGTTGAGGAATGATATATAAATGCAAGAAAGAATAGACTATAAAAATTTTAATTTTCAATTAGCAAGAGAAGTATTGGGGGGAAAAAATATAGTATTTACAGGAAGGGGATTTTTAGTCAGAGGAGAGTTAATGCGACTAGCAAGACAAGCAGGAGCTAACGTAGATAGTGTAGTAACTAAAAAGTGTGATATTTTAATTGTTGGTGAAAAACCTGGAAGCAAGTTAAGAAAAGCAAAAGTTTTGGGATGTGATATAATTACAATTTCTGACTTCAGGGATATATTGCAAGGGAAAGTTAAAAAAGATGAAATTGAAATAGATGATTCATTGAATATAGACTTAGGCAATGAAGAAAGAGAAATACTGAATATTTTAAGAAAAAATATTACATTACTTATAGATAATGATGCAGCTAGAGAAAGAGTAATTAGAAATATAAAATTAAATGGAGGAAGTATAGTAAATAATATAGATGAAAATACAGATATATTAGTTTATCAGCCAAGTTCAGAAGTTAATGAAATATTAGACATGGCAAGAAGATTAAATATAGAAGTATTAACTTTAGGTGAATTTAATAGGCGACTTATTATGAATAGATAAGTTTATTATATATTTATATAAAAGCAATTAGGAGGGGTATTATGAATAAAATGAGAGATGGACACGTTCATAGTCATTATTGTCCTCATGGAAGTAATGATGGATTTGAAAAGTATTTAGAAAAAGCTATTAATATGGGAATTAAAGAAATAACATTTACAGAGCATATGACAATGCCTGAAGATATAGTAATAGAAGGTATGGGCGATGATTTTTTAGAGACTGTTTCTCCTAGTATTGAAAATATTGAAAAATATATTAAAGAAGCAAAATATTATAAAGATAAATATAAAGATAAAATCAAGATAAATATAGGTTTAGAAGTAGATTATTTGGATGGATATGAAGAGTTTACTACAAAAATGCTCGATAAGTATGGAGAATTTTTAGATGATGCAATTTTATCAACCCATATTGGTATTTATGATGGTAAGTATTATTGTTTTGATTGTATAGAATCTTTTGAAGCACTATTAAAAAGGGTGGGAACTCTAGAAAAAATATATAGTTTATATTATAATACAGTATTGAAATCAATAAAAAGTAATTTAGGAAAATTTAAGCCTAAAAGGATAGGCCATCCAACTCTTATTAGGATATTTAATAAAAAGTATCCAATTGATTATTCTAATAAAAAGTTATTTCAAGAAATTATAGATGAAATAAATGAAAGAAATTATGAAATTGATTATAATACAGCAGGTTTAAGAAAAGAGTTTTGTGGAGAGACATATCCTAGTGGAGAATTTTACGAAATAGCAATAAAGAATAATGTAAAAATGGTTTACGGTTCAGATTCACATTTTGCAAAGGATGTAGGTTTCAATTTTAAATAAGAAGATAGACAGCTTGGAGGAAGATTATGAGAAGTATAAGGTTGAGAAAAATATTAGCATGTATAGTAATATCTTGTGTTGCATTTGGAGCAGTAGGATGTGCAGATAAAAATACAGATCCGGAGAATAATTCTAATATTGTATCAGAAAATTTAGATAATCAACAATCTAATGATAATCAAGAAGAAGATATTGTAGATAATCAAGAATCAATAAAAACTATAGAATTGTTATTGTATTCAAAGGATGTAAATACAGATGAACAAGTAATTGTAGGAGAAGTTGAAGTAAATGAAGATTTATCATTAGAAGAAAAGATAGAAAAATTATCAAAGGAATTAAGTGAAAAAGTTTTTGATAATTTACCAATTGAATTTGTTAAAATTAATGATATAGAAGGAAAGAAAATAGCTTTATTTAATTTAGACGAATTAGGTAATAATGCTAAAGATATTACTTTTGATAAATATGAAGGAATAAATTGGATTAATAATTATTTCGCTGGTTCTGCAGGAGGAAGTGTAACTGAATATACGTTGATAACAACATTATTACAAAAAAATTATACTGGTGAGTGGATAGATGGTATAGAATTTACTTATAAAAATTCTAAAATAGAATTTGATCATGTTCCAGCTCTTGGAGAAATTACTTATAGATAATAATAGATTAAAAAATTATATAAGTTATATATAGTAGGTATGTCAAAGAAAAATTGACTTACCTACTATTGTTTAATAAGAGAAAGTAATCAAATAGTTGCTTTTATTTTATAATTTAAGTAAAATTGATTTTGTTATTAAAAATATGAGGTGATAATTATGAGTAGTATAGCAGGTCATGGATGCGAAAGAATAGTTCCAGAAGAAGCTAAAAAAACTCTTGAGGAAATAGAAAGAAGTATAGTTAAGAGATACAGAAAACCAATTTGGTCTAAGTTTATAAAAGCTGTTAAGGACTATCAGCTTATTGAAGAGGGAGATAGAATAGCTGTTGCAATATCAGGAGGTAAAGATTCTTTACTTATGGCAAAGTTATTTCAAGAGTTAAAAAAGCATGGTCAAGTAAACTTTGAAGTTGAGTTTATAGCAATGGATCCTGGATATCATCCACAAATTAAAGATTTACTTATAGAAAATTGTGAACACTTAAATATTCCAGTACATATATATGAATCAAAAATATTTGAAATAATTGATGAAAAAGCAAAGGATTATCCTTGTTATCTTTGTGCAAGAATGAGAAGAGGTTCATTATATAATAAAGCAAGAGAACTTGGATGTAATAAGTTAGCACTTGGACATCACTATAATGATGTAATAGAAACTACAATGTTAAATGTACTTTATGCAGGAAACTTTAAAACAATGTTACCTAAATTAAGGGCTGATAACTTTGAGGGAATAGAGTTAATTAGACCTCTTTATTATATAGAAGAAGAAGCTATTAAGAGATTTATTAAGTATACAGGGCTTTGGCCATTAAATTGTGCATGTATGGTGGCAGCAGAAAAAATAGGTAATAAGAGACATGAAATTAAAGCTTTAATTGCAGAATTAAAGAAGAATTTTAATGATGTTGATAAATCAATATTTAAGTCAGCTGCAAATGTAAATATGAATTCAATTTTAGGATGGGAAAAGGATGGAGAAAAATATTCATTTTTAGACCCTGATACTCCAAAAAATAAATAATAAGTATTATAGACCATATATTTTGGTGAGAATAAAACAAGCCATCTTGCTAATACTAAATATATAGTATTTAGTGGAGGTGATATTATGGCTAAAAAAGGTCAAAGAGCAACTTGGGAAAATGATCATTTTAAAGGTCCCCAAAAACCTATGGCGGCAAGAGTGCCGGAAGTAAATAAGGTTGGAAAGAATAAATAGATATAAATTATAATAAAAAATAAATTTATGAATTAAGCTAAAGTACATAAATTATGTATTTTAGCTTAATTTTATATGTTACAATTATTAAAGAAATAAATATAAAAATGGAGGAAATAATGGATAGAGAAGTATTATTAAAAATGGATCCTAATATATTAGTAAGTATGGTTAACATGAAGCTTAGAGATTTTTATTCTAATTTAGACAGTTATTGTGAAGATATGGATATTAGCAGAAGTATAATAGAAGAAAAATTAGAGAATGCTGGGTATAAATATCATAGTGATATAAATCAATTTAAGTAATTTACTAATTTATTATGGTAATGTATAATTATACTAAAAACATTGGGTGTAAGTAGAGGGAAGACAATGAAGATAAAAAAGATAGGAAAATTAGCAGTTGTATTAGCTGCATCAACTGCGTTAGTTGCAACTTTAATAAATGATAAAAAGAATAAAGAAAATACTAAAGATAATTAAAGTATAGTGAATATTTAAAAATAATTAGATATATTGTTTATTATAGGATGCATAATTAAAGAAAATATATAGTTATAATGATATTTAACTAAATTTAAAAAGAAGTAATAAAGTATTTATTGCTTCTATTTTATTGCAAAAAATAGGGAAGGAACTTTTATAGTATGAAGAAGAAGGTAGATTTAGTATCAGGAAGTATAGTGAAAACATTATTAACGCTATCACTACCTATTTTAGGGACATCATTTATCCAAATGGCTTATAGTTTAGTAGATATGATTTGGATAGGAAAAGCAGGAAGTGCAGCAGTTGCAGCAGTTGGAACAGCTGGTTTTTTTGCGTGGTTTGGGAATTCTATGGTCATGATAACAAAAACAGGGGCAGAAGTTGGAGTTTCACAGTCTATAGGTAAAAATAACGAAAAAGAAAGAAAGTGTTATGTATATAGTAGTATTTTTTTATGTATTTTAATGTCTATAATTTATGGAATTATATTAATTGCTTTTAAAGATAAATTAATAGGATTTTTCAATTTAGGGGATCCTGTAATAATAAAGATGTCTATTGATTATTTAATAGTAATATCATTAGGTATGATCTGTGCATTTTTAAATCCTCAATTTACTGGAATATTTACTGCATCGGGGAATAGTAAGACACCTTTTGTAGTTAATACAGTGGGTCTTATCATGAATATTATATTAGATCCAATTTTAATTTTTGGAATTGGAGGAATAAAACCTTTAGGGGTTGTAGGAGCGGCTTTAGCCACTGTACTTTCACAAATGTTAGTTACTATAATATTTATATATACTTTTATAAAAAATGGTTATAATTTTAGTTTTAATAATAAAAGATTTGTAAAGCTGAAGTATTTAAAGAGTATTTGTGTTTTAGGTGGTCCTACAGCTATTCAAAATTGCTTATTTACATTCTTCTCAATGCTTATAGGTAGAATTGTAGCAAGTGCAGGCCCAGTAGCAATTGCTGTTCAAAAAGTTGGATCACAAATAGAATCTATATCGTGGATGACTGCAGGGGGATTTGCAAGTGCATTAACAGCTTTTGTTGGACAAAACTATGGAGCAAAAAGAAATGATAGAGTTATAAAAGGGTATGTAAGTACTATTATTATTTCCTGTATTCTAGGAGTATTTACAACGTTATTATTAGTATTTGCAGGAGGCCCTATATTCTCAATATTTATAGATGAAAAAGAAGCTATTTTACAAGGAATTGATTACTTAAGGATATTAGGATATTCGCAATTGTTTATGTGTATAGAAATAACTACATCAGGAGCATTTTATGGTGTAGGTAAGACTATAACTCCGTCAATAGTAGGAATAATATTTACAGGATTAAGAGTGCCTATTGCAATGTTGTTATTTAGGCCAGAAATCCTAGGTATTAATGGAGTATGGTGGAGTATAAGTGGAAGCAGTATAGTAAAGGGTATTTTATTATTTGTTTTATTTTTCTTCATGGTTATAAAACCTTTAAAGAAGCAATTTAACTAAATTGCGCACCACATGGAAGCGAAAAAATGAAATATTTATTTTCTGGGAACGGTGAAATTTTCGCCTAGAATTTATATCTTTGTTCCATTGAACTTGCTA
>UQQU01000049.1 GCA_900543325.1 uncultured Clostridium sp.
TTGCGTTAAGAAGATTTTACTGTTTGAAGCTTTAGCAAGTTTAAAATCTTTAGTAGATTTTACGGAATCAATTATATAAATTCTTAGCGAAAATTTCACCGCTTCCCAGAAAAGTAATATTCCATTTTTTCGCTTCCATGTGGTGCACAATTAAATTCATTTCATCCTACCTTAATTAATAAATATCTATTTTTACTTATTATTTCAAATTTACCACATTATTTATAACCAAAGAAATTAATTGGATTTTTTTGATTTTATAGATATACTATTAAATATAAAAAAACTTATGTTTTTAAACAATTATATTGAGGAGGAGAAATGAAAAATAAGAATAAATCATTAATATTTATTATAATTTTAACTATGTTTAGTTCACTTACATTTAACATGGCTCATCCAGTTACCCCTATGTTTATAACAAAACTTGGATTACCAACATTTATGTTTGGACTATTTTTTGCTGCAATGTCTATTGGTAACTTTATTGGTTCACCTTTATTTGGTGCTTTATCAGATAAAAAAGGAAGAATTAGATTTTTAATATTAGGTGCTATAGGCTATGGTATAAGCCAACTTGGTTTTGGTTTTAATACTAATCCATTTATAATACTTATATTTAGATTTACTGGTGGATTTTTTGTAGTAAGCTATTTAACTACATCAATGGCATATTTAACTGATATAACAACAAAAGAAAATAGAACAAAATATATTACATACTATGCTGCTGCAAACACAATCGGCTCCTCTTTAGGCTCACTTCTTGGAGGGATAATAGGTAACAATAATTTTAAATATACTTTCTTTTCTCAATTCATTTTATGTTTAATTTTAGGTTCCTTAGTATATTTCCTATTAGAAGAACCTAAAAAAGAGAAAAGTTCCACAACTTTAACAGCACATACTTATACTAAACATAATTATTCAAAACTTTTAAATAAAAACTTAATAATTATGTTCATAATAGTTATTGCCTTTTACTTTGCATCAACAAGCTATAACTCTACTATTAATTATTACATAGAAGATGTTTTAAAACTTCCTCCTACATTTATAGGCGGGTTTATGGCATTAGTTGGAATAATTGGATTTATGATAAATTTAATTTTTACACCTTTATTAGCAAAGTTATTTAAAGAAATTAATGTATTTAAAACTATAACTCTATGTATTATAGTTTCATTGCTTCTTATGGTAATATCAAATAATGTTATTTTATTCTTAACTTGTGCAGTAATATTTGCATCATTTGCAAGTATACATATACCACTACAACAAAGTATAATAACAAAGCTTGCTAAAGAAAATTATGGTTCTCTTATGGGAATTTTTAATTCTTCTAAAGCAATAGGCCAAGTTACTGGATCATTAACTGCTGGATTTATATTTGATATAGGAAATAAATTACCATTTTTAATTTCTGCTATTTTAGTTTTTATAAGCTTTATAGTACTAATTCCTCTAAACTCAAATTTAATTTTAAATAATAAGGATTCATAATAAAAGTAAGGCTATGTGTATTTTTTATACCATAGCCTTTTCCTCCTATTGAGTTTTAATTACAATTTCATCATCTTTACCATCAATTACAACATGAGATCCATAATTAATTTCTCCAGCTATAATTAATCTTGCTAGTTTATTTTCTAAAGTATTTTGAATATATCTCTTAAGTGGTCTTGCTCCATAAACTGGATCATAGCCTTCAACTGCTAATATATGCTTAGCTTCTGGTGTAATATTTAAAGTTATATTTCTATCTTTTAATCTGTTAGCAACTTCATTAACAAAGATATCAATAATCTTAGTTATTCCAGTTTCAGATAATGGCTTAAACATTATAATATCATCAACTCTGTTTAAGAACTCTGGTTTAAACCTCATTTTCATTTCATTCATTACTTCTTCTCTTATTTGTGGATCTATACCATCTTCTGATTTATTCTCTAAAAGATAGCTACTTCCTATATTAGAAGTCATAATAATAATTGTATTTTTGAAATCAACAGTTTTACCTTTATTATCTGTAAGTCTACCATCATCTAGTATTTGTAAGAACATATTAAATACATCTTCATGTGCCTTTTCAATTTCATCAAATAATATTACACTATAAGGCTTTCTTCTAACTGCTTCAGTTAATTGACCACCTTCTTCATATCCTACATATCCTGGAGGCGCTCCAACTAATCTAGATACGGCATGCTTCTCCATATATTCAGACATGTCTATTCTTATAATATTATCTTCAGAATCAAATAAATTTCTTGCTAAAGTTTTTGCAAGTTCAGTTTTACCTACCCCTGTTGGTCCTAAGAAAATAAATGACCCTATAGGTCTATTTATATCTTTTAGTCCTGCTCTTGCCCTAAGTATTGCAGAAGTAACAGATGTAATAGCTTCTTCTTGCCCAATTACTCTCTTTTGCATTTCATCTTCAAGTCTTAATAATTTTTCTCTTTCACCTTCTAATAAATTAGATACAGGTATACCAGTCCATCTTGATAAAACTTGTGAAACTTCTTCTTCAGTAACCTCTTCCTTTAATAAAGCACCTTCATAATTTTCCTTAACTTCAACTTCCATTTGTTCAATAGCAGCTTCTAAGCTAGGAATTTCACCATATTGAATTTCTGCGGCTTTATTATAGTCGTATTGTCTTTGAGCTGCTTCAAGATTTCCTCTAGCCTCATCAAGTTTTGCCTTTAATTCTTTTAATTTTAAGATAGCCCCTTTTTCTCTATCAAACTTAGCTGTCATTTCATCATTTTTAGCTTTAAGTTCTGAATATTCTTTTTCTAAAGCTTCTAACTTCTTCTTAGAACCTTCGTCTTTCTCTCTTGTTAAGGCTTCTTTTTCTATTTCAAGTTGTACAATTCTTCTTCTAATTGCATCTAATTCTGCTGGAAGTGAATCTATCTCTGTTCTTATCATAGCTCCAGCTTCATCAATTAAATCAATAGCCTTATCTGGTAAATATCTATCTTGAATATATCTATCAGAAAGTTTTGCTGCTGCAACTATAGCTGAATCATGAATTCTAACTCCATGATGAATTTCAAATCTTTCCTTTAATCCTCTTAATATTGAAATTGCATCTTCAACTGATGGTTCATCAACAATAACAGGTTGGAATCTTCTTTCAAGTGCTTTATCTTTTTCAATATATTGTCTATATTCATCAAAAGTAGTTGCACCAATACAGTGTAATTCACCTCTTGCAAGTAATGGCTTAATTAAATTACCTGCATCCATAGCACCATCAGTTTTACCTGCTCCAACAATAGTATGAATTTCATCTATAAATAATATAATCTTACCTTCACTATTTTGAACTTCTTTTAAAACGGCTTTTAATCTTTCCTCAAATTCACCCCTATATTTCGCACCTGCTATAAGTGATCCCATATCTAATGAGAAAATAATTTTATCTTTTAGTCCTTCTGGGACATCCCCTCTTACTATTCTTTCAGCTAATCCCTCAACAATAGCAGTTTTACCAACACCAGGTTCACCTATTAATACCGGATTATTCTTTGTTCTCCTTGAAAGAATTCTAATTGTTCTTCTTATTTCATCATCTCTTCCTATTACAGGATCTAATTTATGCTTTTTAGCTAAATCCACTAAATTAGTACCATACTTAGCTAATGCATCATAAGTTCCTTCTGGATCTTGAGTATCAACTCTTTGACTTCCTCTAACCTCTGATAATACCTTCATAAAATTATCTTTAGTTATATTATATTTATTTAATATTTGTTTTGTAGGTCCATTTTTATCAACTTCTATAATAGCTAACATTAAATGTTCAACACTAATATAAGAATCTCCAAATTTCTTTGCTAAATCATCAGCCTTAACAAGAACTTCATCTACTTGCCTTGTTATATAAACTCCTGATCCATTTGCTCCATCACCTGTAACCTTAGGCATTTTATCTAGAGCATTTTTTATATCAACTATCATCATCTTCACATTTATTCCCATTTTTGTGAAGATATTAGGGATTAATCCATCTTCAGCTTCTACTAACGCAGAAAATAAATGAATAACATCTATTTGTTGATGATTATATTTTACTGCAGTTAAATTTGCATCATTTAGTGCTTGTTGTACTCTCAATGTCATTCTTTCAACATTCATTTCTACTCACCTCTTATTAGTATTCTTAACTTTAATTTTATTTTAATACAAAAGTCAAAGAAAGTCAAAGTAAATTTTATTTTTATTTTTTACTTTTTATTCCATAATATAGTATACCACTTTTTATATATTTTTTTGTTTTTAATGGTAGTTATTGTTATAATATTTACAAGATACATTTATATAGAAATTAGAGGTGAAATTTTGAGAAGAGAATATATAAATTATCCCTTTGATTTGCCTATAAAAATCTCATATTTCAATATAAAAAATTATCCAACTCATTGGCATAATTCAATTGAGATTATATATGTTTTAAAGGGATCTTTACACATTAAAATAGATACAGACTCCTTCACTCTAAATGAACGTGAAGTTGAAATAATAAATTCAGATGAATCTCATGAAATCCAAGGAATAGATGATAATAAAGTTTTAATTTTTAATATAGATCCATTTTTCTTTGAAAAATATTATAAGGATATAAACAATATATTTTTCTATACCAACTCCAATGATGATGAAGATCAAAATGGACCTGAATATGAAGAATTAAAAACTATTTTATCTCAAATGCTTTGTGAATATGTTCAGAAATTAGAAGATTATGATGAGGAAATAGAAGAACTTCTTATAACACTTCTTTATCACCTGGTTAATAATTTTCATTATTTAACTCATGAAAAAGAAGAGCTAAAAGAAAAAACAGATCAATTAGCTAGATACCATAGAATTTCTAAGTATATATATAATAACTATAATAATAATATTACACTAAAAGAAATTGCCAAAAAGGAATTCTTAAGTCCACATTATTTATCTCATGAGATAAAATATGCTACTGGTTATAGCTTTACAGACTTGATTAACTTAACTAGAATTGAGGAATCTATAAAACTATTACTAGATAGCGATATGAGTATTTCTGAAATCTCTGATGAGATAGGTTTTTCCCATGTACGTTACTTTAATAAGAACTTTAAATATTATTATGGCTGTACTCCTCTTCAATATAGAAAAAAATATGCCACTACAGAGAAGGAGTATGATTTATCTAAGCAATTTGTGGAACTTTCTCTTAATGATGCTCTTGAAACACTTTCTTATAGCTTAGAAAACTATAATAGATTTAATTTTGAAAATAAACTTTGGAATATTCATGTTGATGTTGATAAAATATTAAATCCATTAGAAAAAGATTTTAAAGAGTATATTAACTTAGGAGAATCTTTTGATCTTTTAATTGAAGATAATAAAGACATATTAGAAGAAATACAGGAAGAAATACATTTTGAATACGGACGTCTCGAAAAAATGTTTCATAGTGATATGGGAGTGTTTTTAGATTCTGATTTTTATAATTGGAATAAAGCAAAAGGTGTATTAGAATTTTTATCTAATATTTATCTAAAGCCTCTTATTTTACTTGATAATTTAGATTACTCTTTAGAAAAGTATATTAATATTTTAAGTAGCTTTTTAGATTATTTTACTGAGTTAGATATAGTAGAAGTTACTGACTTTAAGTTTCAATTTGATTCTAGGTTATCTGAAGATATAAAGTATAATCTACGCCAATATATAAAAAATTATTATGAATTAGAAGTTTGCGAAATTGACTTTACATCTAAATCCGACTTAAATTCAATTTATGATACAGCATATATGCTTCCATATATAATTCATAATACTATTTTTAAAGGTAACTCTCTAAGCTTTCTTAAAGCCTTTGACGTTCTTGAGAAAGAAATAAATATTACAAATGAAGTATTTATAGGAGCTCCAGGAATAGTTAATGATATGGGAATTCGAAAGCCATCATATTATGCCTATTACTTATTAAGTAAATTAGGTAATGATATAATTGCCCTTGATGATGGATACATTGTTACAAAATCTGATAACTATTATGCTATTCTTTTATATTCTCATAATGATGATGTTAATACTTTAGTTAGTTATGAAGATATCTATCAAAAAGGTGGCGTGAAAAAATCTTTTGAAAGAAAATACTCACTTAATATAGTAAATATAAAAAATTCAACTAGAATTATTACCTATGAAGTTAATGAATCCATAGGTTCCTCTTATAACTATTGGCTAGCTATGGGGTCTCCCGATAGACTTAGCAAAGAAGAAAAGGAAATTCTTCACAAGGCATCTTATCCTAAAATAGAATTTAAATATTCTAAAAAAAGTTCAGTTTTAAATATAATTACTGAACTTAAGGGATATGGTGCCAAGCTAATAGTACTTAAAAATATAAAATAATGTACTGAAAACACCTTTTTTAGGTGTTTTTATGCTTTTTATAAATATTTACTTTTAGATAATTAACACTTATTGTACCAAAACTAAAGCATCTACATGAATACATTATTTTTATTTTTGAGATATACTAATAATATAAATTGTTTTTATGAAAGGATGTTTTTTTATGAGAGGGCTATTTTTTAATCCATCACTATTAAATGATACTAAATCAAAGTGGTCATTTTGGATTTGGATGTCTAACCTTTTACATCACAATAACTAAATTTTTATTATGACAGTAAATAATTAATTATAATATAAAAAATAGAGAAGTTTAAAACTTCTCTATTTTTTATATTATAATTTTTTCTCAATATTTATAGCTAATGTAAAATATTTAACAGACTCTTTTAATTCTCCTAAATTATAGTACAATTCAGCCATTTCATTATATCTCTTATATCTCTCTTCGCTACTAGCAAATCTAAATAAAAAGTCCGTAGATAAGTTCATATACATTTCTGCTTGTATAAACTCACCTCTCTTCTGATATATCATTCCTTTAAAATAATATCCCTTTTCAATAAGCTTTATTTCATCTATATCAATAGCTAAATCTAAAGCCTCATCAGTATATTTGAAAGCTTCTTCATACTCTCTATTATTATACAATGTATTAATACATTCTATTAAAAATTCAGCACAACCTTTTTTATCTTCTCTTGGATAAATTTCTATAGCATCCTTTATTTCTTTCATAGCCTTTTTAACTTCTTGAACTTCAAAATAAATTTCTCCATTCTTTCCCTTAAATTTAGCTAACTCCTTTGAGTCATTCTTTTTATATTCAAAGGCTTTATTTAAATATCTTTCTGCCTCAACCTTATATAATAGAATATTCAGAACTGCAAATTCATGATAAAAATCGCCTCTAGCCTTATCATTAAATCTATCTACAAATTCTAATATCTTCTTTAAAGATTCGTATGCTTTTTCTATTATTTTAATATTTTTATAGCAAATTCCTTCATAAAAGCATGCATATATATAATTGCCTTTGTCTTCTATATAATTATTTTCATAAATTTCTCTTGTTCTTGAGAAATAACTTATTGCTTCATGATACTCTTCCGTTTTCATAAAGAATGTTCCCATATCATTATAATAAACAATAATTTCTTCATTACATTGAGTTGATTGATATAAATCATAATATTTAGAAATCAAAAGTTGAATATTTTCAATCTTATTATTATCAATATATAATTCAAATAAAAAATGAGTTAACTTTAATGCTAAATCATTAAATCCATATTTACATGCATACTCTAAATTATAATTTACTACATTTTCTAACTTTTCAAATGAATAAGTGCATTTTTTTATCTCTTCAACATTATATTTTATTTGATCATATACATCTCTTACCAAATAGCTATAATCTACTTGTAATTTCTCTGCAATATATCTAAGAGATTCTTCATCTGCTTTAATTTTTCCATTTTCTATGCAACTCATTTTTGAAATTGAGATCTTATCTCCGCATAATTCTTTTAATGTTATTCCTTTATAAATTCTAGATCTTTTAATTTTTTCTCCTGTTGATAATATCTCCATGGCTACCCCCAGATAATTAGTTATTCAATATACCTAAACTTCTAAAAATACTTACACCTTCATCTAAATACCTAGCTGCTTCAGATTCTCTCTTACATCCAATATAATATCTTCCAATAAGTATGGCTATCTCAGCTGCTTTTTTATTTAATGAATTTGCCTTTGCTATATTAAATGTTTCCAATAATATACACTCTGCTTCATCAAACTTTTCTTTTATTATATATAGTCTATAGCGTAAAATATTTTTTTCTATTATTTGTTCTAAGTTACTTTCATCAATAAGGTTATCAATTTCAGAAAGAACTTTTTCACACTTATCTATTTCTTTTACCTTAATATATCCTTCACATATATTAATTAAGGTTTCTATTACCTCAGTATCTTTATTTCTCATTCTGATTTCCTTAGCAATTTGGTAATGTTTAAATGCCTCTTCAAGATTATCAAATTCAAAGAATAGTTTTCCTAAATTATTTTCAATAGCCGCTATATTTTTTTCTTCTTGCAATTCCTTATATAATTCTAAAGTTTTCTTAGAATATTTTATAGCGTTTACTATATCACCTTTTTTATTATACTCTTTTGATAATAACATCAATGCTCTACCATATTCTTCTCTATTTTGAACTTGTTCAAATTTTTGTTTAGCTAAAAAAGTGTAATCTATAGCTTTTTTTATATTATCAATTTTAAAATAACTCTCAGCCATTTGATAATATATTTCTCCTAAAATAAAATCATTTCCAACATTGTTATCTAAATATACTTTCTCAGCTTGCTTTAAATAACTTGTCGCAGAATGATATGCTTTTAAACTTAATGTTATTTTACCTAAATTTAAAAATGTACTAATAATTTGCTCATAATTATTTCTCTTTATAAAAATTACATTTGCTGATAAATATAATTGTTGTGCTAAAACTAGCTCTTTTTTTTCTTTATAAATATTAGCTCTTAAAAATAAGTTTTTAGCTCTTCTATACTCTAAATTATATTTTTCTGCATAATATAATGCATTTTCTATATATTTTTCTGCACTTATATAATCAGAATTTAATATATACGTCTCTGCCATTTGTTCATAATACACACATATTTTTTCTGCTTGTGTTTCTTCAGATTCCATTAAATATTCTACTGAAGTCTGTAGTGAATTTGCTAAATACTCCAATAAATCCATAGATGGATTTGATCTTCCTGATTCAACCAAGCTTATTTGCCCTGGTGTAATTCTATCTCCTGCTAAATCCTTTAGTGTCATTTCTAATTCTTTTCTACGTCTTTTAATTTTTTCACCTAAAGTAAGTATTTCCATAGCATAATCTTCCTTTGCCCACATTTATATAAATTCAAAACTTTCTTATTATATTTACCATTATATCATATAAAGTACCAAAAAAATATATTTTTTGAGTATTAATTTCAATTATACTTAAAATAATACAAAAACTGCTATATAAGTCTATAGCAGTTTCTAATATTAATTTATATAATCTAATATATTATCATAGGCATCTCCAGCCGCACATCTAAGTTTTTTGCTAGTTCTTCTGATGTTTCTTTGAGTCTTTCTATCTAACTCTGGTAAAACCATCATTCCAATTGCTACTCCAAAAATAGTACCTATTGCTAAACTCTTAATTACTTTTCCCAAAAATAACACCTCTTTATATTGATTTATAAAAATAGTATGTGTATTTTAAAGGAAAATAATCATGTATTATTTTTATTTAAAATTTAATTTTTTAATTAAATTCCTATACCAAGAGCCTCTTTTGCTAACTTGTCGGCTAAATCATTATACTTATGTCCACTATGCCCTTTTATTTTCTTAAATCTTATCTTTACTTCTTTCATTTTACTTTGCATGAACTCATTATATTCAGAAGTAATTCTATTATTTCTTTTCCATGTTCCAAGAGCCCAAGATTCAACGCCTTGATAATCATATCCTATAGTAACTTCTTTAAAACCATTTTCAATAGCATATTCTACTGCCATCTTCGCTCCTAAAACTTCTCCTGAAACATTTCTTAATGAAATAGCTTCTTTATCAAATCCCTTACCTTTATCTTTATATATTATTTCACCATCTTTAACGGCTACTAATCCATAAGAATAATTTCCCTTATCAACAGCAAAACTTCCATCAACATATATAAATAGCCCTTCTTCACTTTCTATTGCCTCTTGTTGCTTTTCCTCTATCTTACCTTCTGAATTTAATGCAATAAAATTAATGGCATCCTTTTCTGTAGTAAAACTTTTATATATAGCTCCTTTGAATCCTATAACTTCTTTTTTACATTCATCCCATGAAGTAAATATTTTAGGTGCTCCTGATTTCCCTTTATAAACAGCATAGTACTTCAAAATAATCATCCTTTCCTATATGCTCAATATTAATGACTTTTTCCTTTGTTGATTTTTATTTTTAAACCGATAAAATTTCTTCCATCACCCTATAAATACTATCTATATTTTTAGCTCCGGTAAAGTTAGTTGCATATTCAATTGCACTCTTAACAACTATTAGTATATCATTCTTTCCTTGCCAATTCTCCATTATTATATTTAACGGAACATCAGTCATTATAACATTTAATGCAAATATTCCAATTGCTATATCATCAATCTTACCGACAAATGGCACCTTATCTGGTATTAAATCACTTGGCACTGTAATATAAGCAACTGCTCCTGATATTATTAGTTTAGTTTTCATACTTACTCTCTTATCTTTAAGCAATCTATATATTAATGCAGCTACATCAGGTAACATAAATATATAATCTTTATACTTTTTAGCTTTTTCAGGTAACTTATCGCTTATTTTTTCTCTTCCTTTAGTATAACAATCTTCAGTTTTCTTTATTTCCTCTTCATTAAATTCTACTTTATTTTCTTGTTCAAAGTTTAGAAGTTCTATTTCTTTCTTTAATTCTCCACCTAAAGATACTTGTATATTTTTCAATTCTATATTTAAAACTCCATATGCACAATATATACTATAAATATCGAAATCTATATATGGAATATCCTTTAATAAATATTTATATTGTATAACAACTTTACCATTATCATAGCTTATACCCATATCACTTAAAGATTTTAATGCAAACTTTAATGCAATTTTTCTTAAAAATGATGCTATTCCTATATTAAGAATCTTAAATGCAGTAACTTCTCCTTTTATTAATCCATTTTCCATAGAACTTAGTTTAAATCTACACTCAAATTTTATAACAATACCCTTAGTAAATGAACCTACTATTCTTATATCTTCTTTTATTTCTATACTTTCTATATTAAGTTCCTTTATTGATACAAAGTCATTATATATACTTAATAAATTTTCTCCAGTTAATCCAACATTAATATTCGAAACATTCATAACTTGTCCTTTTCCTCTCCTCACACTTTTATGTATCTGTAATATTTTTCTATATATTCGATACATAATATACAGTATACTTCATATAGCAATTTTTTTAAAGGTGTTATTTACCATTAATAAAGTAATAAAATTAAGGTCATTGCCTTATCTATGCAATGACCTTAAATACAATATATCTAATCTTTAAAAATTATTTATACTAAAAAGCTGGAATTACGCTTCCATCGTATTTTTCTTCAATAAACTTTCTTACCTCTTCTGAAGTTAAAGCATCAGATAATGCTTTAATTTTATCACTATCTTTATTTTCCTTCTTAACAGCTAAAACATTAGCATATGGTGAATCACCAGATTCAATAGCTAAAGAATCCTTTACTGGATTTAAATCAGCTTGTAATGCCCAGTTTGTATTAATTACTGCAGCTTCAACATCTTCTAAAACTCTTGGTAATTGTTCTGCTTGTAATTCTGTAACTTTTAGATTTTTAGGATTTTTAGTAATATCTTTAACTGTAGGCAATTCAGAGTCATTTAATTCTATTAATCCATTATCAGCTAATAATTTTAATGCTCTGGCTTCATTAGATGGATCATTTGGTACAGCTATTTCAGCTCCATCAGCTATCTCCGAAATATCAGAAACCTTCTTTGAATATAATGCCATTGGTTCTATATGAACTTTAACTGTATAATCTAAATCATATCCTTTTGCTTCAATTGACTCTTCTAAATAAGGTACATGTTGGAAAAAGTTTGCATCTAAAGATCCTTCATCAACTGCTGGGTTTAATAAAGAATAATCATCAAATGTTTTAACTTCTAATTCATATCCTTTTTCTTCTAATAACGGCTTAATATGTTCTAAAATCTCTGCATGTGGTACTGCCGTTGCTCCAACTACAATTTTCTTATCATCATTTGAAGAAGCATCCCCTTTACTTCCACAACCAACTACTGATAATGCTAAAACTCCACTTAATACTGTTGCTAATATTTTTTTAAATTTCATATTTACTTCCCCCTAATTATTTTAATATATAAAATTTTAATTTTCTTTATTTGCCCTTAATTTAAAACTTTTAAAATATTTCTGACTCTCTGTATATTAATCCCCTTGAATTATTGCTTATTACTTTTATTATTTTAACTTCTTATATGCTAAATTACCTGCCCCTTGTAGTAATTGAACAATTATTATAAGTGTTATTACTGTATATATCATTACTGCATTATCAAATCTTTGATATCCATAAGTTAATGCTACTGCTCCAACTCCACCTGCTCCGACTGCCCCTGCCATTGCAGAATATCCAATTATTGATATTATAGATAATGTTATTCCAGATATAATAGAAGGCATTGCCTCTTTAACCATTACTTTAAAAATTATTTGAAAATCTGATGCTCCAAATGATTTTGCTGCTTCAATTAATCCCTTATCTACTTCCTTTAACGCTCCTTCTATTACTCTTGCAATAAATGGAGCTGCCCCTATTGTTAAAGGAACTAGCGCCGCTGTTTCTCCTATACTTTTTCCAACTATAGCTCTAGTTAAAGGAATAATAGCAACAACTAAAATTATGAAAGGAAAACTTCTTAAAGTATTAACTATAAATCCTAAAATTGAATTAATAATTTTATTAGGTTTTAATCCACCTTCATCTGTTACAACTAACACAATTGCCAAAATAAATCCTATTAATGTAGCTAATATAGTTGATATACCAACCATATATATGGTTTGTCCTAATGCCTCTATTAATATATCAGTAAAAAAGGTTAAAAATTTCTCCATTTAAATCACCTCCCATGGCATATTTTTAGATGTTAAGTATTTTACAACTTCATCTTTTTGATTTTCTTTTATATTAATGACTAATGAACCTAAAACATCATCTCTAAACCTTTCTAATTTGCCCCATACAATAGAAAAGTCTATATCTAATTCCCTTGCCATTGCTGTAATTATGCTGTCATTTGAATTATCTTTTGGAAAGAATAATCTAATATTGATTCCCTCATTTGGTAATATCTCTTCCTCACCAATTAATGTCTTTAATGCTTTAGAATTCTTTAAGAATAAATCTTCTGTTTTTCCAACAGCAATTACTTGTCCACCTTCCATGATAGCTACTCGTTGACAAATTTCTTTTACAACTTCCATTTGATGTGTAACAATAATTATTGTAATTCCTAACTTTTCATTAATATCTCTTAATAAAGCTAAAATTGATTTTGTTGTATTTGGATCTAATGCTGATGTAGCTTCATCACACAAAAGTATATTAGGTTTTAAAGCCAGTGCTCTTGCTATTGCAACTCTTTGTTTTTGCCCACCACTTAACTCTCTTGGTTTGCTTTTTTTCTTATCAGATAAACCAACTAATTCTAAAAGCTCTGAAACTCTTTTATCTATGTCAGCTTTAGAGTATCCCCAACACTCTAATGGTAACGCTACATTGTCATATACATTTCTTCTTTCAAGTAATGAAAAGTGTTGAAATATCATTCCTAGATTTTTTCTAAAACTTCTTACTGATTTATTACTTAACGCTTTTACTTCTTCATATTCATTTACCAGTATACTTCCTTTATCATATGTTTCTAAGCCATTTATACATCTTAATAATGTAGACTTTCCAGCACCACTATGACCAACTAATCCAAAGACCTCTCCTTTTTTTATTTCTAATGTTATATCTTTTAAAACTTCTATCCCATTAAAGCTTTTATGTACATTATTTATTTTAATCATGGTCTCTCTCCTCCTTATTTTAGTAATAAAAAAACGCACTAGAGAATAAACTCAAGTGCGCATAAAAATCACCTATTAATTTACCCTCTCATCACTCAGTTAAAAACTGCAGGAATTAGCACCACATAAAATAATTAAGACGCTTACGCTAATTAAGATTTTCTACTAATTAAGTCGCCTACGGCTATTAAGTCTTAAAATTCAAATAATTAATCTAAATCTCAATTCTTAACTTCTTAATTTTTACGAAGTAAAATCTTAATTTCTTAATTCCTTATAGGTTGCCGGGTTTCACAGGGCCAGTCCCTCCACCACTCTTGATAAGATACAATATTTTCTTTTTCTGTGTCGTTGATATAAATATATATTACTTTAACTATTTTGTCAATAATTTCTTTAGAAATTTTTTCTTATAAAGTAAATATCTTTTTCCTTCTATTTTTAATAATCAATAACTTCTTCTTCTATTTTAACTAATTCTGCATCAGTATTATCTTCAACAAAATCTAATATCTTTTCTTTTAAAGAATATAATATTTCTTTCGTAGTTCCCACTGATGTAATACCAATTCCAATTTGCTCATGTACATCTTGATAATTAACTTCTGAAACTGATATATTAAATTTATTTGAAAGGCGCTTAGTTAAGCTTAACACTATCATTCTTTTTTCTTTCAATGACTTTACCCATTCTGCTCTTAATTCTAGTCTCATTATTAATATTTTCATATTGTACACCTCAACTTTAGTTTTCCATATTAATTTAACATTCTACTAATATTCTATCCATCTTGTTTTCAAATATTGCTACTATAGTAATCTTAATTATATATATTTTCATTTTATTTTTATTATATAAAACTATAAAGGTCGATAAAAAACGTCCTATTAATTTAAATCAATATAAACCTTTACTAAAAATCATTTCATATTCAAGTTCCTTTGTATCTTCATTCTTTTTTTCATTTACTACTTTAAAATTATTTTTACAATAAAAATTTATTGCATTCTTATTTTTAGCATAAACATCTAATGTAAGTTGTTTATATTTAGGCTTGATATACTCTATTAATGCTTTACCTATTCCTTCTCTTTGATATTCCCTCTTTACAAAAAGGCCTGCAATATATTCCTCTTCAATAATACCTATAAATCCTTTTATAACATTATTTTCTTGAAATATATAAATCTCAGCATTAGGCAACATTTTTTTAACCAAATCAAAATTATTAATCCAGTACTCTTTTTCTATAAAATTATGAGCATTTATATTAGTTTCAAGCCAAATCTCCATTAATTCATCTAAATATTCTGTTTTAAATTCCTTTATCATATTCTTTTCTCCATTTTTGTTAATATATTTTTATTTTATAATTAGGTTTAAAATTTATTATATTTATCTATAATAAAACTGCCTTTGAAATAAATCTAATATATTGATTTATCTCAAAGGCAAAATATTTTACAAGTTACTTATACCTTCAATTAAATTTATAAATTCACCTTCATCCTTTTTATCAAGGAAAATATCAATTAGAGTTTTAGTAGGCATTTTATTATATCCCTTTTTCCCATTTATAAAAATATCTGCTAATCTCTCTCTAAAACCCTCTTCATCATCCTTTAATTGTTTAATAAGCGCTTCTATTTCATACTCAACTAAGGTATCTATTATATTATTTCTTAATGTTTCATTAAATTTTTCTGCAAATATTCTTTCTTCTTCACTTAAATCTTGAATATCATTATTTAATAATCTAAAAATGTTCATAAAGCTTCCACCCCACTTTTTATTTCTTCTAACGTTTTCTTTACTAAATTTTATGTTTCTTTAATTTTTAAAAATTCTAATCCTAATTTACTCATGTTTCTTTTTACTTTATTATAACACAAAATAAAGAGGCTACTTTCGTAACCTCCATATTAAACATTCATTTTACTTTTTATTATTTTCTCTTCAATTTCATCCTTAGGACTTTTACACTGTCTTGATATATTTAACAGTACTCCCATAGCAGCCAAGTTAAACACTAAGGAAGTTCCTCCATAACTTATAAACGGTAAAGGAACACCAGTAACTGGCATACTTCCTGTAACAACGGCAATATTAATTATTGCTTGTATAGCAATTACAGAAATTATCCCCGTAGCTAAAAGCTTACCATATCTATCCCTCGCCCTAGATGCTACTTTTATTCCTGCAACTATTAATACCACAAATATGGCAATAACTACAATACAACCAATAAGTCCTAACTCTTCACCTATTATGGCAAATATAAAATCATTATGGGGCTCCGGCATATATAAAGCTTTTTGCTTTGAGTTTCCTAACCCTACTCCAAATAATCCTCCAGATCCTAAGGCATAAAGAGAATGTACTAATTGGTACCCCTCATCACTAGCATATTTCCAAGGATCTAAAAAACTTATAAATCTCTCTGTTCTATAATCCGAACTAAAAATACCTATAGTCCCTGCCACTCCACCAATACCTATTAAAGCAAATGTTTCTTTAAAGCTCATACCTGATACAAAAACCATTATAAATGCAACAAACATTATAATAGCTGCAATACTTAAATTATTTTCTAGAAATACTAAACCAGCAAATAAAGCTGCTGAAAATAAATATATCAATGGAATTTTCCAATTCTTACTCACCTTTCCGTACTTATCTATCATCATAGCTAAGAAAAATACTATAACATATTTAGCAAGCTCAGATGGTTGAAAAGAAACTCCAGCAATCTTTAACCAACGTGTAGCTCCATTAATAGTACTTCCAACAAATAACACTGACACTAAAGCTACTACTGTAACTCCATAAGCAACTACCGTGAACTTTTTCAATAGATGATAGTCTATTAACATCATAACTACTAATGCTAATAACCCTACTGGAACCCATGTAAGCTCCTTTTTCAAGAAATAAAATACATCTTTATGTTTATAAAGTGCATCATAATAACTTGCTGAAAATACCATAATTATTCCTATTGCAACAAGTGCTAATACAGAATAGAGTATATATGGATTAACAGAATTTAGCTTAGATTTTCTTTGTACTTTCTTCTTACTCTTTCCTTTTTTTAACCTTTTACTATTACTACTCATATTATCTCTCCAGTATACAATATTTAGTATTCATATTCCTTTTTTAATGTTATTGTAACTTTTGTACCTTTTACAATTTTATTTCCACTAGTTATACTTTGAGAATGAACAGTTCCTTCTCCTTCAAATTCATATACTAATCCAAGATTATCTAAAATAGAAGTTGTAAATTCTTTAGTACTACCTTTCAAATCTGGCATTATGATTTCCTTTTCTACTTGTCCACTATCTTTGGCTGTAATAGAAATAGTAGTTCCTTCTTTTACTGTAGCTCCTGGATATGAATCCATTGAAACAATGGTTTTTCCATCTCCCTTAACTTCAGCTTCTAATCCATTTTCCTTTAATATTTCTTTTGCTTCTTCAATAGACTTCCCTCTTACATCTGGAATTATAACATTTTTATAAATAGAAAACCTCTCTTTAGCCAATGGTGAATCCATATACTTAAATACTTCTTCGAATAACTCTTTCATTAATGGAGCTGCTACCTCTCCACCATAATATAATCCATTACTTGGCTCATCTACTGCTATAAATACTGTTATTTGAGGATTTTCTACCGGTGCTAAGGCTATCATAGATGATATATATTTATCAGATGAGTATGTCCCTGTTGTAGGATCAACTTTTTGAGCAGTTCCTGTCTTTCCTCCAACATTATAGCCTTGTACAAATGATCCTTCTGGTCCATCCTTAGTAACTGTTCTCTCTAAATAACTTCTAAGTAAGGCTGTATTTTCATCAGATAATAAATCCTTCTTTATTGTTGGTTTTATAGTTTCATCAATAACTCTATTTCCACTTTCATCTTCATGAGAAATCTCTTTCACTATATGTGGTTGAATAAGATCTCCTCCATTGGCTATAGCATTAAATGCTGCCATAAGTTGAAGTGATGTAACGGTATTAGTTTGACCAAATGATATTGTTGCTAAATCAATTGCAGATACTGTATCACTTGATTTAACAATTCCCGATGCTTCACCTGGTAAGTCAATCCCTGTTGTTTTCCCAAATCCTAATTTGTATATATATTCATTTAAATTATCAATTCCGAGTCTTTCACCTATTTCCATCATTCCAACATTACAAGAATTCTTCAAAACTTCTGCTAAAGTTTGTGTACCATGTCCTTCATGTTTCCAACAATGAACAGTAGTATTTCCAAACTTAACTGATCCATTACAAGTAAATGTATCACTATCACTAACTAAACCCTCTTCTAATGCTGCAATCATTGTTATAGTTTTAAAAGTTGATCCCGGTTCAAATGTATCACTTACTAACCAATTTCTCCACATGTTTTGTATTTTATCATTATCAGTTTCTCCCTCAAAACTTTCATATCCTGAAAATGGATCATTTGGATCATAATCTGGCTTATTTACCATTGCTAATATTTCTCCATTATTAGGGTCCATAATAAGCACATGAACACCTTTAGCATTATGTTCTTCTAATCCTTTTTGCGCAATCTTTTCAGCTATATATTGTAAGTTTTCATCTACTGTTGTTACAATATCACTTCCATCTATGGCTGGAGTAAACTTATAAGTATCAAAAGGTAATCTATTCCCCCTACTATCATAAGCTCCTATTTTCATACCTGCAATTCCAGCTAAATATTCATCATATTGTAACTCTATACCTGTTAGTCCTGCCCCCTCTGAGTTAATTCCTCCTAATGCACTTGCTAAAAAGTTTCCATTAGGATAATATCTCTTTACATCTCTAGAGACAATAAGTCCATATATGCCTAGAGCATCAGCACTGTCAGCAACAGCTTTAGTAACTCCTCTAATTAATGGTGCATAACTAGCATCACTTCCATCCGAATTTTTTCTATTTAATGCTTTTAGAACATCATCAACCTCTACACCTGTTACATCTGAAATTTCAACTGCAATATCATCCATTGTTAAATTATTCTCTTTAATATGATTTCTAACAGTATCTAAATCAAAGTCTATTCTATATACATTAGCAGAAGATACTAATACCGATCCATTTCTATCTAAAACATCTCCTCTTTTAGCTGTCACACTAACTTCTTTTTGCCATTCCGAATTTGCCTTTGCTTCTAGAGAGCGTCCACTTACTATCATTACCCATGCTAACCTTAATACAAGAAATCCCAATAGACAAAATACAATAACTGAAACAATATACAATCTACCTTTATATCCAATTGGCTTTTTGTTCTTTTTGTATTTTTTCTTTTTATACACCATTTTTTTATCTCCTATCATAATATTTAATTTAAATATATTCTTTAAAGTAAACCCCTAGATTTAATATAATAGTTTAACTTTAAAAGAGTAAATTCTGAATTTGATATATGAATTTATAACCTTATTATTAAATAAAGTTTTTTATAAAAATATACTATGTTACATAAGTTATATTTTACTATATTTTCACCTATATCAAAAGACACTAATATCAAATATTATCTAATTTCTGATAAAATTTTATATAAATTTCACATCTAAGAACGTATTTCCTATAATATTCTTAAAGTCTACTTCCATTATTTTTATAAAATAGAAAAAAGTAGTTAATACTACTAAATTAATAAATTCAGTTTAATATTAACTACTTTTATTTCATATATTACTTTGCATTTAGCTTTTCTTTATCTATTTTATTAAAACTTTTCCCTACAGCTACTGCTGTAACCATTGTTCCATTTACATTTAACATTGTACGCCCCATATCTAGTATAGGATCAATTGCTATTATTCCTCCTGCTAATGGAAAGTATGATCCCATTCCCATTCCTGATATAACAACTGAAACTGCCATAGTTGCACTACCTGGTAAACCTGCGATTCCTAATGAACCAATTACTATTATTACTATAAGCATTCCATAGAAACTTATGTCCATTGTTGTTCCTGACATATTTGCTAATGTTACAGCCATTAACGCTGGATAAATAGCTGCACATCCATTCATTCCCATGTTTGAACCTAAACTTCCTACAAATGATGCTATTCCATTATCTACACCAACACCTTCAGTTAATGTTTCTATTGTAACTGGTAATGTTCCTAAACTTGAACGAGAAGTAAAAGCTAAGATTAACGGCTCCATAACTTTCTTTACATATTTAAATGGATTAACACCTAAAACTGCAATAATTATTAAATGTATAATAAATACAATAGCTATACTTACATATAGAGCTATTATAAATCCAACAACTTCTTTTATAGCTGCTAAACCTCTTCCAGCTATTGTATTAGCAAGTAATGCTACTACTGCATAAGGCATGAATTTTATAACAGTCATTGCAATACTAGTAATTATTTTATAAGAACCATTAACTAAATCAGTTACAGGCTTAATAACATCACTATATTTTTTATTTAATATCTTCATAGAGTTACCAATAAATGCTGCAAAGATTACTACTGCAACTACATTAGCCTCTGCCATTGCAGCTACTGGATTTGATGGAAGTAATCCTCTTAAAGTGTCAACTACTGGTGTTATTTCTCTTATTTCACTTGTACTCTCAACTACATTAGCTGAAACTCCTAATTTAAATAAATTACCTACTATAATACCAACAATAGCAGCAATAGTTGTTGTTCCTAGTAATATAAGTAGTGATCGAGTTGTTAATTTTCCAAGATTTTCTCCATCCTTCATATTAATAATAACTCTAATAATAGATACAAATATTAAAGGTACTACAAGCATTTTTAATAGGTCCATAAACCCATATCCAACAAGGCCGTACCACTTATTTACTTCATTAATCCATTGAACCTCTCCTGGATTATTCGGAAATCCTGCTACTAATTGAATTATTATCCCTAAAACTAAACCTGCAATAGTCGAAACTATCATTCTTGTTGAAAACTTAACTTTCTTTTTAGCCATAATATTTACTCCAAATAATACAGCTATAAGAACAATAATAAAGGCTATTGTTTTAAAATTTGTTATCATTATAAAATCTGATAAAAAAGTGCTATTCATTTTCTCCTCCTGATATATTGATATACGTCAATGTATATATTACATTAAAACCTTAACTTATACTAGATTTAATTATATATAATATATAATTTCTTCTTTTTCTTTTCTATATTCTTCAACAATATATTCTAATGTTATAGAATCAAAATAATCATTTATTTTTTTATTAATTTCACTCCAAATAACCTTATTTACAAACCTCTCTATATCATTTGAATCTTCATTATTTATATCTATAAGAAGTGATTCTCCTTCTAAGGCCCTTAAAATTTCTCCTATAGTAATTTCACTTGGACTTTTTGACAAAGTATATCCACCTTGTGCTCCTTTTCTTCCTATTATTAGACCTGATTTTCTAAGTAATGAAAATATTTGCTCTAAATATCTCTCTGATATTTCTTGACGTTCTGATATAGCTTTTAAAGTTACACTTCCACATTCAGAGTTAATTACTAAATCAATTAATGCTCTAATTCCATATCTTCCCTTAGTAGAAATCTTCATAAATTCACCTACTTTCAACCTCTTCTTTTCCTACCTTTCCTATCGGTATTATGTTAATAATATATCCTTTTTTTTTAATTGTCAATATTTTTCTATTATTTATATTTAAAACAAAATAGATATATAAGACAACTCCTATATATCTATTTTGACATGAATATCTTTAATTTTATATTATACTATTTTTAGTAATTCAATTGGAGTTTTAATTATAAAGTCTGCACCTGCTTCTCTTAATTCACCTTCACCTCTAAATCCCCATGCTACACCTACAGATTTAACTCCAGCATTTTTTGCAGTATTTACATCTACATCAGAATCGCCAACATATATACATTCATCCTCTTTAATATTCAATGACTCCATTACCTCATAAACTGTTTTAGGATCTGGCTTAGTTGGATGATTTGGCCTTTGTCCATATGTTATTTCAAAAGAATCTCCAAAATATCTTCTTACTACATCTTCAGCAAATTCATGTGGTTTATTTGATACTACTGCTATTTTCATGTTTCTTTCTTTTAGTTCCTCTATCATTTCAATAATTCCATCATAAGGTTTTGTCATATCAACCATATGTTCTCCATAATACGTATCAAATAATCTTAAAACATTATTTATTATTTCTTTATCTTGTTTATACTTATCTGGGACTATACGTTCAATTAATTTATATCTTCCATTTCCAACAAATCTAGTATAATCCTTTATATCATGAGTTTCGAACCCTGAACTTTTTAAAGCATAATTACACGCATTTGCTAAATCTTCTAATGTATCTAATAATGTGCCATCTAAATCAAATATTACTGCTTTAATCATTTTTATATTCTCCTAATATTATATTTCTTATAAGATTATGTAATAACTTTATTATAACATAAGCCAATGATAGTTTTAATATCATTGGCCTATATAATCTTATTATAAATATATAAGTAAGATAATACTATATATTTATAATTGCTTTATATCTTTTCTTTCACCCTTGAAATTATTAATTTTACTTCTTCTATTAATTAATTCATCTTTAACTTCTTCAATATCAATATTTTGATCTACCATTAATACTAATATATGATATGCTAAATCACAAACTTCATTAACTATTTCCTTCTTATGGCTTCCTTTTGATGCAATAATTACTTCTGTACATTCCTCCCCTACTTTCTTCAATATTTTATCTGTACCCTTCTCAAATAAATATTTAGTATATGAACCATCTTGTCCTGTATTTTTTCTGCTCTTTATTATTTCATATAACTCTTCTAATACCACTTTAAGTAATCCTCCTAAAAAAACAACTCATTTTTCCTGTATGACAAGCTACCCCATTTTGTTTTACCTTTATTAATAAAGTATCATTATCACAATCAGTCCATATTTCTTTTACTTCTTGAAAATTTCCTGATGTTTCCCCCTTATTCCACAATTCATTTCTACTTCTACTATAAAACCAAGTTTTCTTTGTACTTTTTGTTAATTCAAAACTTTCTTTTGTCATATATGCTAGCATTAAAACTTCATTACTATAATAATCTTGAATTATAGTGGGTATAAGCCCTTCTCCCTTTTCAAAATCCAATAGAATTTTGTTAGTATCAAATTCCCTATTCATAAATCCTCCAAATACCTATATTGTTCTTACTGCTACTTTATTTTCTTTTAGATATTCTTTTACCTCATTTATTGTAAGTTCACCATAATGAAATAATGAAGCTGCTAATGCTGCATCTGCTTTTCCATCTTTAAAAACATCTTTAAAATCTCTTAAGCTACCGCATCCCCCTGATGCTATTATAGGTACACTAGTGATTTCATTCACCCTCTTAGTTAGCTCTATATCAAATCCGTTTTTTGTCCCATCTGCATCCATAGAAGTAAGTAATATTTCTCCTGCACCAAGTTCAACAGCCTCATTAATCCAACTTAAAGCATCTATTCCTGTATCTATCCTTCCACCATTTACAAATACATTCCATCCCGAATTGTCTACTCTTCTTTTAGCATCAACTGCTAATACTATGCATTGGCTCCCAAAGTATGTAGCACCTTCACTTATAAGATTTTTATTTTTTACCGCCGCAGAATTTAAGCTAACCTTATCTGCACCTGCTCTAAGAATTCTTCTTATATCATTAATACTTCTTATTCCTCCACCAACAGTAAATGGTATAAATATTTTTTCTGCAACTCGCTCTACTACCTTTTCCATTATCCCTCTATCTTCATGGGTTGCTGTTATATCTAAGAAAACAAGTTCATCTGCCCCTTGCTTATAATAATACTCTCCCAATTGCACTGGATCTCCTACTTCTTTAATTCCTACAAAGTTTACTCCCTTAACAACATTTCCATCTCTAACATCTAAACAAGGTATAATTCTTTTTGTATGCATTTCTTGCCCCCTTATTCATAGCTATTTCAAAATTACTAATTACATAAATTTATAGCTTTCTTTAAATCAATATTTCCTGAATATAATGCTTTTCCTATAATTACCCCATATAAGTCTAAATCATTAAGCTTTTTAATATCATAATAATCCCTAACTCCACCAGATGCTGTAATATTAACAGATACATACTCTTTAAGTTGCTTTACCATAGATATATTAGTCCCCTCTAAAGTTCCATCTTTACTTATATCAGTTAGAATTATATTTTTAACCCCTATTTCTTCCATTCTCTTGCAAAAGCCTATATAATGTGCATCACTTTCTTCACGCCATCCCTTTGTACATATATACCCACCTTTACAATCGATCCCAACTGCAATTTTTTCTCCAAAATCTTTTACAACTCTAGAAATTAAATCTTCATCTTCTAAAGCTGATGTACCTAAAATAACTCTACTAACACCATGATTAATTAACTCTTCAACTTCTTTATACTTTCTAATGCCTCCACCAACTTCTATTGGAATAGTAAGTTCTTTAAGTAAATTAAATATTATTTTTTTATTTACTAACTTTCCCTTTTTAGCACCATCTAAATCTACTAAGTGAATATATTTTGCTCCATCCTTTTCAAAACATTTTGCTATATTAAGTATGTCATCCCCTACAACTTCTTTTTTCCTATAATCACCTTGATATAATCTAACTGCCTCCCCCCCAATTATATCTATTGCTGGAATTATAATCATTTTATTACCTCCCCAAAATTCTT
>UQQU01000050.1 GCA_900543325.1 uncultured Clostridium sp.
CTTTAGCAAGTTCAATGGAACAAAGATATAAATTCTAGGCGAAAATTTCACCGTTTCCAGAAAATAAATATTTCATTTTTTCGCCCCATGTAATGCGCAATATATTTCTATAGCGAATTTAAATCTTCAAGAATTGTATTTACATGTTCTTTAACTTTAACTTTTCTATATTCCTTAACAAGAATACCTTCTTCATTAATTATAAAAGTACTTCTTTCTATACCCATAACTTTTTTTCCATACATATTCTTTTCTTTAATAACATTAAATAAGTTACAAACTTCTTCATTTTCATCACTTAAAAGTATGAAAGGAAGATTAAATTTTTCAATAAATTTAGCATGAGATTTTAATGAATCCCTACTTATACCTATAACAACAGCATTTTTATCAGCAAAGCTATTACTATTATCTCTAAAGTCACATGCTTCAGTTGAGCAACCAGGAGTATTATCTCTTGGATAGAAATAAAGTATTACCTTTTTACCTCTATATTGACTTAATTTATGTTCTTTATCATCAGAACCCATTAATGAAAAATCAGGAACTAAAGAATTAATTTCTACCATATTGACCTCCTAAAATTATATAATAATAATTATTATATAATAATTAAAAAATATAATCAATAAAATAATTGTAACTATATACATTGGTAAAAATCTGTTATAATTATATACATCATATATAAAAAAGGAGAAATTTATATGGAAAATAAAGTTTTAGCTACTATTTCAGGAGTTGAAATAACAGAAAATGATTTAAATGCAATAATAATGAGATATCCAGCAGATAAAAGAGGAATGTTCAATTCTGAAATGGGGAAAAAACAATTATTAGAGCAAATGATCTCATTCGATTTAATGTACAAATTAGGAAATGAAATGAAAATAAATGAAACAGAAGAGTATAAGGCAAACTTAGCTCAAGTTGAAAAAGATTTACTTACACAAATAACAATTAATAAAGTATTAGCAGAAGTAACAGTTACTGATGATGAAGCTAAGAAATACTATGACGAGCATAAAAATGAATTTGAGCAACCAGCAACAGTATCTGCAAAGCATATATTAGTTGATAATGAAGAATTATGCTCTGAAGTTAAGAATAAGATAGCAAGTGGAGAATTATCTTTTGAAGAAGCTGCAAAACAATATTCTACATGCCCATCTAAAGAACAAGGTGGAAATCTTGGAGTATTCGGTAGAGGAATGATGGTTCCAGAATTTGAAGAAGCTGCTTTCGGATTAGAATTAGAAAAAGTAAGTGAACCAGTTCAAACTCAATTTGGATATCACTTAATTAAAGTTGATGCAAAGAATGAACCAAAAACTTCAGAATTTGCTGATGTTAAAAATCAAATTATTCAAAAGTTAATTCAAGAAAATCAAGAAAAGAAATATTTAGATTTAATGAAAGAACTTGAAGCTAAATACGACGTTAAGAGATTTTAAGTTTAATATAGAATATAAGTATAATTTATAATAAAAATCACATGTATGAGTAAACTACCTATACATGTGATTTTTATAATTATTAAACTTTTACTTTAATAATTATAATAACTCTTCATAACTATATATGTAATTATCGCATTCCTTTTTTAAGAGCTCTATTTGATGTTTAGCATGCTCATCATATACACCAGTAACTTTCATGCCAGCTAACTTCACACCTTCAACAGCAGCTATTATATCTTCATATACCATACATTCAGAAGGATTAACTCCTAGTTTCTTGGCAGCTAATAAATATATATCTGGATTGCTCTTGCTTTTTTTTACTTCATCTGTAACTGTAATAGCATCAAATAAGTCAAAAGCATTATTGTTTTTTAATGTGGCAGTTAATAAAGGAATAGAGTTGCTAGTAGCTAGTCCTATTTTTATTCCAGATTCTTTTAATTTTTGTAAATACTTAAGAGCACCTGGTTTTAGTTTTACATTATTTTTGTAGTGATTATATGCCATAGTATTCCACGTATTCATTATATCCTCAATAGAATCTTCGATTGAGAATCTATTTTTAAAGTATTCAGCTGTTTGAGAAAAGCTTAAATGTGTAATTTCATCATTTAAGTTATTTGGAACAGCATGTCCTTTTTCTGATAAATAATCTATATCTATTTGTTGCCATACCCACATAGAATCAACAAGAGTTCCATCTAAATCAAATATAGCAGCCTTTATGTTATTCAAATAATCATCTCCTAAATTATAATTTTGCATAACAAAAAAGAGATAGATCAAAACCTATCTCTTTGGTCGGGGTGACAGGGATCGAACCTGCGACCTCATGGTCCCAAACCACGCGCGCTCCCATCTGCGCCACACCCCGAAGTACATTTAATATTATATTGGAGATTTATAATTATGTCAACACTTTTATTAAAATATATTTATAAAATTTATTTGGATGATAAGTTATAGTAATAATTATTGTGTTATAATTTTATATTGTAAATATTTTTGTGAGGTGAGAATATGAATATTACAGTTATAGTAATGTTTCTAGGGAGCTTAGGATTCATTCTATTAGGGTCATTTTTATTGAACAACAAGTATATAAAGAGTATAGATACTACAGATAAAGAAGCCTATAATGAAGTTAAAGCAATGAAGGTTAGTGGATATACTAATTTAGGAATAGGGGGAATAGGGTTAATATGCTCTATTATATCTTTTATTTCTGGAACAGTTAGTAAAACAGTTGTTATTATATTTGTTTTATGTATAGCTTTATTATCTGCCACTCAATACATATTAAACAAAAAAATTAGAAAATAAACGATAAATATTATTTATTAATACTTGCTATAAATTAGCAAGTATATATTTTTTATATGGTTAAAAAAGGGCATTAATTTTCCAGGAAATAAAATAACAGTATACATTTACATTGAGTAAATTAGCAGTTTTTAAAATTTACCATTGTCCAAAGTTTCCATAAGTGGTATAATGGTAAGGAAAACAAAGGAGAGGGGGAAGGTCAGAGACCTACGGACAAAATGAAGAAAAGAATAATATCAGCTGTATTGGCTGCAACTTTAGTTATTACTTCAGCAATGCCTGCCTTTGCAACACCAAATCAAGAAGTAATAGAAAACCAGAAAAAATATGATGAATTAACGCAAAAGATAGAGGATATAAATAATCAAATATATACTTTAAATGGGGAAATAGAACCTTTAGTTCAAACAATTGAATCAAATAATGCTCAAATGGAACAAATAAAGGTTGAAGTAGAAAATACAGAAAAAGAAATAGAAACTGCTAAAGAGGAAATTGAAAAAACTGAAGAGGTTTTAGGTAAACGAATTAGAGAGTTATATAAATCAGGTGGACAAAGTAGCTACATAATGTTATTATTTAGCGCTGATAGTTTTAATGATTTAATTACTAAGATTGAATCAACTAGCAGATTAGTGAAGATAGATAAAAAGATGGTTAAGGAATTAGAGGACAAGCAAGAGTCTCTTAATGAGAAAATTACATCTTTAGATGCAAAGCAACAAGAACTTACAAAGGTAAATGAAGAAACTCAAAAATCTTTAAGTGAATTTGAAGCTAAAAAGGCTGAGCAAGAAGAATTAGTTGCACAAGTACAAGCTGAACAAGCTGAGTTTGAAAGAGAATTCTTAGCTGTTTCAGAAAGACAATTAGTTACACCACAATTCTCAGTTATAGAGAATTCATCAAGTTCAATTGATGATTTAAACAGTGCAATTAGTCAATTAAGAAACATAAGAGATAACCAAATTAAGAGTGGAATAGTTAAAGAAGAAATAAATAATAAGATTGAAGCTGCAAAAGATAAAGTTTCACAACTTCAAGCAGCAATAGATGCTGCAAATACTGCTAGCAAGCCAAATAGAGGTGATTCAACAGTATCTGCAACAGGTAATGCAATAGTAGATTATGCATACCAATTCCTTGGAACACCTTATTTATGGGGTGGAACAACTCCAAGTGGATTTGACTGTTCAGGATTTACTCAATATGTATTTAAGAATGCAGCTGGAGTAAGCTTACCAAGAACAACATATGATCAAATAAATGTAGGGGTAGCTGTATCTTATAACGATTTACAACCAGGAGATTTAGTTTTCCCTCATACTGGACATGTTGGTATATATATAGGTGGAGGACAAATGATACACGCACCAAGTACTGGTGATGTAGTTAAAGTTTCAAGCGTATATAAATTCTATACAGCAAGAAGAGTAGTATAATTTGTACTTATAGACTAGGATTTTATTAATCCTAGTCTTTTTAGCGTATAATATGTATAATAAAAGTACTTAGTTTACAAGTTAGTTAAGGAGAGTTTTATGGACGTTAAGATAAATGTTGATGAAGGTGTTGATGATTTACAACTAAATGGATTAAAATTAATTCAAAAACAACAAGGATTTAGATTTGGCGTAGATGCAGTTTTGTTATCTCACTTTGCAAATATAAAGAGTAGGCATAGAGTTATTGATTTATGTACAGGTACAGGTATAGTACCGTTTTTAGCTTATGGTAAATATGCACCAAAGGAAGTTATAGGTTTAGAAATACAAGAAGATATGGTAGAGATGGCTAATAGAAGTTCTGTACTTAATAATACTACTGATATAGTAAAGTTTGTTCATGGTGATTTAAAGGATAAATCATTATTAGATTCTTTAGGTAAATTTGATGTGTTGACAGTTAATCCACCATATAAATTAAATAATGCAGGAATAATTAATCCAAATGATAAATTAGCTATAGCTAGACATGAGGTAATGTGCACATTAGAAGATGTAATTGTAGCAGCTAGAAGATTACTTAAGGATAATGGAAGAATGTTCATAGTACATAGGCCAGAAAGATTAGCTGATATTTTTGGGCTTATGAGAAAATATAAGATAGAACCAAAGAGAGTTAGAATGGTTCAGCCTAATACTAAAAAGGCACCTAATATAGTTTTAGTAGAAGGGCAAAGAGATGGTGGCGCATTTTTAAAATGGGAAGAAACACTATATGTATATGATGATAATGGAAAGTATAGTGAAGAAATAGATCGTATTTATGGAAGGAAGTAATTATATGGAATATGGAAAGGTATATTTAGTACCCACACCAATAGGTAATTTAAAGGATATAACATTAAGAGCATTAGAGGTATTAGAAAATGTAGATGAAATTGCAGCTGAAGACACAAGACAAAGTTTAAAGCTATTAAATCATTTTAATATAAAAAAGCCACTTTTTAGTTATCATCAGCATAATGAACAGGGGAAAAGTGATGAAATATTATCTAAGTTAGAAGCAGGTAAGAATATAGCAGTAGTTACAGATGCAGGTACACCAGGAATATCAGATCCAGGAAGTGTCATAGTTAGAAAATGTATAGAAAATAATATACCATTTGAGGTTTTACCAGGTGCAACGGCTATTACAACAGCTTTAGTTTATTCAGGTTTAGATACAACGAAATTTATTTTTAGAGGATTTATTCCAAGAGAAACTAAAGAAAGAAAAATATTAGCAGAAGAAATTAAAGATAAAAAGGAAACATTAATTTTTTATGAATCACCACATAGGCTTATAGACACTTTAGATTATTTAAAACAAACATTAGGTGATAGAAATATAGCTGTTTGTAGAGAGTTAACAAAATTACATGAAGATATTTATAGGGGCACTATTGGAGACGCTTATAATTGGTTTTTAGATAATAGGCCAAGAGGTGAGTTTGTATTAGTTATTTCAGGGAAAAGTGAAAGTGAATTTAGAGCTGAGAAAGAGCAAGAGCTTAGCGGAGTAACAGTTGAACAACATTTAATTAATTTAATTAATAGTGGAATTGATAAAAAGGAAGCTATAAAGATAGTTGCAAAGGAAAGAGAAATGCCTAAAAAAGAGGTTTATAAAATAGCAATTAATTTGTAAACTAAAAGAGAGTCTACTAAAATGTAGCCTCTCTTATTTATCTAATAAAATTATGTATAGTAATAATTAATTACTTACCAACTTTTAATTCTTCCATACAGTTCTTGCAGATGTTTTTACCTTTGTAATTAACAACATCTCTAGCATCACCGCAGAATATACAAGCTGGTTCATATTTCTTTAATATGATTTGTTCACCATCTACATATATTTCTAAAGCATCTTTTTCAGCGATATCTAAAGTTCTTCTTAATTCTATTGGAATAACTATTCTTCCTAATTCATCTACTCTTCTTACAACTCCAGTTGATTTCATTTAAAATTCCTCCTTAAACAAGTTTCGACATTTAGCAGATTAATATTAGCAGATATGTAATTAAAAGTCAATAATAAACTTTTAAAAAATATTTTAATTACAAAATTCTCGTTAAATTAATTCATAAATAAACTATACTACCATAATTTTGAAAAGTCAATAACATTTTATAAAATAAATGACAAAATAAACACAATAAAACATAACTTGTACTCTAATATTGTAGAATTACGTTGGACAAGTTTAAAAAAATTAAATATATTAAAATAAAAAAAGAAAAAAAAGTAAAAAATGATTTTTGAAGAATAGTTTTAATAATATATGTTAAGAATTAATAATATAATAACAAAAAAATAACATATAAGATAGGTGTAGGTAACTTGTAATAAGTTTATAATTACTATATAATATAAATATTGAATTATACAAGAATGAGGTGAAATAATATGGTTAATAAAATTGATAATGATTATATAAAAGAGATTGCAGAAGAAATATCTAATACATCAATGATACCTTATGAAGAGTTACCGAAATACGATCTTTTTTTATCTCAAGTAATAGATTTTTTAAATGATAAATTTGTTGAAGATAAATATACTAATAATATAGTTCAAAATTATATAAAAAGTGAAGTTATTAGCAAACCAGAAGATGGTAAAAAAAGAGGGTATACTAAGATACATTTAGTTCAACTCGTATTATTAAGCTATATGAGACCAATACTTACAACTGAAGAAATTAAAAAGGTTTTTAGTTTAGCTTTTAATGAAATAAATGATAGGTCAGATGACATTATAGATTGGGAAACTGCATATAAATTATTTTTTGAAACTCAAGAAGAAAGTTTTGATAAGAATTTAAATGCTACAGCAATAAATGATGAGAAATTAGATTCAATCATTAAAGAGTTAGAGTTAGATGAAAAAGATGAAAATAGTATTAGAACTTTTGTTATAGTATTATCATTAATAGCTCAAGCTAGTGCTATTAAAAAGTTAGTTCAAAAAATAGTAAAAGAATATCATTCTTAGTCTTAAGCTACCGATTTAATTGGTAGCTTTTTTGTTATAATAAAATAGTAATATGAGAGAGGAATGCTTATGAAGGAAAGATTACTATTTAGAGAATCAGTTAGAGGAATAGTTGAATATGTACTGAAGTCAGGAAGTTTAGATGATAGATTTATATCTAGAGGTCGTGCTATAGATGGAACAATTGCACATGGAAAACTTCAAAAAGATAATGCAATAATATACGAGAATTATGAAAAAGAAGTAAGGATGCAACATGAGTTTCATAAGGATAATATAGTTTTATTAGTGGATGGTAGAGCTGATGGAATTATAAATGAAAAAGGAAATATAATTATAGAAGAGATAAAGTCAACTTATATGGATTTAAGTTATTTATATGAAGACTATAATTTATTACATTGGGCTCAAGGAAAGTTTTACGGGTATATTTATTGTATAGATAATAATTTAGAAAGTATAACTATAAGGTTAAGTTATTTTAATATAAATACAGATGAAGTTAGATCTTTTGATCATATATATAGCTTAAAGGATTTAGAGAATTTTGTATATGAGATAGTCAATAAATATTTGGAGACATTAACTTTAAAAGAGTCTTTTAAAATAGAGAGAGATAAAAGTATAAAAGAGTTGCAATTTCCATTTAAATCATATAGAAAAGGACAAAGAGAATTAGCAGTAAGTTGTTATAGTAGCATAAGAAAAAAGGGAATATTATTTGCACAAGCCCCTACAGGAATAGGAAAGACTATATCCACTATTTTTCCTGCAATAAAGGCAATTGGTCAGGGGATGGGGGAAAAGATAATATATTTAACGGCTAAAACAATAACTAGAACTGTAGCGGAAGAGGCATATATTAAATTATTTAAAAATAATTTAATATTTAAAGTAGTTACCATAACTGCAAAGGAGAAAATATGCCTTAATAATGAAGTAAAATGTAATCCGGATGATTGTATTTATGCAAAAGATTATTTTACAAAAATAAATGATATAATAAACAGCTTATTAAAAAGTAACAATATGTTTTTTAGAGATGAAATAATTGAATATGCCAATAAATATAAGGTATGTCCTTTTGAGCTTTCTTTAGACTTAAGTAATTGGTGTGATGGGGTTATTTGTGATTATAACTATGCCTTTGATCCAAGAGTGAAGTTGAAAAGAATATTTGAAGATAGAAATGAAGATAATATATTATTAATAGATGAGGCCCATAATCTTGTTAATAGAGCTAGAGAAATGTATAGCTGTACTTTGCAAAAAAGCAAAGTAATGAGTGTTAATAGGATTATAAAAGGAAAAGTACCTAAATTATATAAAATTTCTAATTCTATAAATAAAGAGATGATACACATAAGGAGAGAATTAGAAGAGATAAATAAAAATTTTAAATATCATAATGAAGAATACAAGGAGTTAATAAAATTATTGAGAGCCTTTGTTAGTGAAGCTGATAATTACTTAGTGAAAGGTAAGGGAACAGAGGGATATGAAGAGGTATTAGAGTTTTATTATGAAGTAAGAAGCTTTATTGCAGCAAGTGAATTATATGATAAAGAGTATACAACTATTTTGAAAAATGATAAAAATGAGTTTAGTATAAAAATATTTTGTATTAATCCAGCTAAGAATTTAAGGCAAGTTATCAAAAGTACTTATTCTAGCATTATATTTTCAGCTACATTATCTCCTGTAAAATATTATGTAGATTTAATAGGTGGAGATGAAGAAAGTTTTAAATTGAGATTTGATTCACCATTTAATAAAAAAAATTTATTAACATATTTATATCCTTTAGATATGAGATATGTTAATAGAGAAAAGAATATTGATATATTATGTAATGTTATATATAAATTTATTAATGAAAAAAAAGGTAATTATATGGCATTTTTACCTTCCTTTGATTACTTATATAAGGTATACTCAAGGTATGTAGAAATGTATGGGGAAAAAGGGACTATAATACAAGAAGAGAATTTATCGGAAATTAAGAAAGAGGAATTTTTAAAAGCTTTTAATGAAGATAACAATATCATCGGATTTACAGTTGTTGGTGGGATGTTTTCAGAAGGTGTAGATTTACCAGGAGATAAATTGATTGGAGCTATCATCGTAGGAGTTGGTTTTCCTATGGTTTCTATTGAAAATAATATAATAGCAGAATATTTTGATTCAAGTGGCTTTGATTACTCTTATACATACCCAGGAATAAATAAAGTTCTTCAATCAGCAGGAAGAGTAATAAGAACGGAGAATGATAAAGGGAGAATATTATTAATAGATAGAAGGTATACAGATTCTAAATATAAATTTATCTTACCTAATGAGTGGGAGATAAAAGAATTTATATTTGACTATAAGAAGTAGCTATTATATATAATGGGGAATATGTTGTATTAGATATAAACAGAAAGGAAATATGGTGATATGATGTCGAAAAAAGAGGGTGGAAGAAAAAAGGGTTTCTTTAAGTTTATAATTTATTTTATAGTTAAAATAAGAGATGATGATATTTTTGCTTTAGCTGCTCAACTAGCCTATTATTTAATATTATCATTTTTCCCTTTTTTAATTTTCTTATTAACATTAATTGGATTTAGTAATTTAGACTCCATGGAGGTATTAGGAGCATTAAGAGCAATGTTACCAACTAGTGCATTTGAGCTTATTTATAGTGTAATTATAGAAGTTATTGAAAAACAAAATACAGGATTATTAGGAGCTTCTTTATTATTAGTAGTTTGGTCGGCATCTTCAGCTTTTAGGGCAGTAATTAAAGGGATAAATAAAGCCTATGGATTAAATGAAAATAGATCATTTATAAAAAGGGCTTTTATAGCAATAATTTGTACCTTTGCGTTAGCCTTTGTAATATTGCTAACTCTAGTAATGCTAGTATTTGGAGGTTTAATAGGAGATTTGTTAGCATCATACTTACCATTCCCTACAGTAGTATATAGGGTATGGAATTTTCTTAGATATGTACTAGTTGTATTTATGATGATATTAATTTTTGCAAGTATATATAGATATACTCCGTCAAAAAGGCTTGGATGGAAGGAAGTTGTACCAGGAGCTATTTCATGTACAATCGGGTGGTTAGTAGTTTCTTTAGGTTTTTCATTTTATATAAATAATTTTAGCAATTATTCTAAAATATATGGGGGGTTAGGTGCAGTTATTATATTGATAACCTGGTTATACTTAACTTCTATAATTTTGATTTTAGGTGGAGAAATTAATTCAGTTATAGTTACGAGAAAAACTAATATATTAAATTAATTATTTTTAAAAAATATAATACTTTAAAAATTATTTAGATAATTATAATAAACTTTCCATGAATAGAAAAATTTGAAGTGGTTATACTCAAAAGTGAAGTATTCAGGAGGTGTAATTAAATGAATAAAATAGTGTTATTAGGAAAACTTATAAAGGACCCTGAACTAAAAACTATAGATAATGGTGAAAAAGTTTTTACAAGGTTCATAATAGCGGTAGATAGAAATTTTAAATCTGCTGATGGGACTAGAAAGGCTGATTTAATTCCTGTAACTATATGGGGAAGAAAAGCAGAAGTAGTTTGTAAGTATATGACTAAAGGAAGTTATATTAGCCTAAGCGGAAGATTGAAAACAGGAAGTTATGAAGATAAACAAGGAAATAAAAAATATATAGCGGAGGTTGTTGCTGAAGACTTTAAATTTGTTGGAAATAGAAGAGAAGTTAGAGAAAACAACGAAGTTATTGGTGAAGAATAAGTTATTAAATGGAGATTGTTATGAAACGATCTCTATTTTTTATAATAAAATTTCTTATAGGAGTATAGATTTCGACATTTATTTTAATATATTGAATAATAGGATTAGTAAGTAGATTTATAATATTAATTGAAAAAAGTGTAATAAATTACAATTATGTTGAAAGCTAAGGGAAATTTTATTTTGTATAGCACCACCATTTGACATAATTTTGATTAAATGTATGGTATTGTGTTATTATTAAATAATATGTAGAGGGGTATTGGGTGTATGAAGATAAATAAAACATTAAGTAAAATGGTAAATATTAATGAGAGAGAAGTTAAATATATCTATAGAATGACTGAAAAGAACATAAGAAATAGACAAGCTTTTGGAATTGAAATTGAAAGGCAAGATTTTAATAATGGAGAAGTAATTAATTTGGAGAGAGATTATGTAAACTTGGTAGCTAGTGAAGAAAAGAAAGCTAATGATATATTAGTGTTATTATTTAATAATTTAGTTTCTCCTATACATTTAGTTGATATAGTAGGGGAGTATTCAGATTTGTGTGCCGCTGAGTTTTAATTTTAAAAATTATATTTACACAAGGAATGTTTACAGAAGATAATTAAGTTATTCTTATGGATATATAGTTTAACAAAAGAGGTGATTTTATGATATTGGGAATTGGAACTGACATAATAGAAATTGATAGAATAGATAGGGCAATAAACAATACACCAATGTTTTTAGAAAAGATATTTACTAAAAGGGAGCTTAAAGAACTAACTAAAAGTACACTTAGAGTAGAAAGTGTTGCTGGAAACTTTGCTGTAAAAGAGGCAGTAAGTAAAGCTATAGGTACAGGTATGAGGGGATTTACCTTTAGTGATATAGAAGTTTTTAGAAATGAGTTAGGAAAACCTATAGTAGAAATATCTGATAAAGTAAAAGAACTAATAGAAGTTAATAATTATACCTTTAATGTTTCTATTTCCCATAATAGAACTTGTGCAATCGCATTTGTAGTACTAGAATCACACTAACCTACATAATATTTATAGAGTAATGAAGTAACATAAATAATATTTTTTAAGTAACTTAATAATAAATTATGAATAAAATATATAGTTACTTAATATTAGTAATAATGAAATAGTGCTTATGGGAGGATCTATGAAGAAAAAAATTATTATAACATTATTACTAATTGTACCGTTTATATCTATTTTTCTTGTTGTTATTTTTAGAGGGGTACTTTCACCAAATAATGAGGAGATAATTAGAGATTTAAAAAATATTAAGTGTTATGAAACAAAAGTTGAGTACATAGTTAAGAATAGCAAAGGAGAAGAACGAGAGGATACAGTTCAATATTATTCAAAAGATGAAGGTGTAAGAGTAGAATTTGATGATAATAAAATTAAGCTTTATAAATCAGATGGAATTCATGTAAAAGATAATTCATCTACTGGTGAGTATGTTATTGAAAGTGATATGGACATACTCCATTCAATGGCATTCATCAATAAAATATTATCTTATCCATTAAAGAGTGACTCTATAAAAGAGGGACAAGAAGAATGGGGAGATAAAATATATATACAAGTAGATACAGAATTATTTTTAAATAATGAGCATTTTAATAGTGCTAGGATTTTTATAAATAAAAAAACTAAAACACCTATTGGAATTATAATTTATGATAAAGATGGTAATGATTCAGTACGAATAATTTATGAAGATTTTAAAATAGTTAAAGAGATTGACGAAAATTTATTTAACTAAAATTTTTAAAATAACTAAATGAATACTGAATGCAAATTCAGTATTCATAATATAAATTGTGATTAGGATAAGAGTTATAGTGAACAAATGATTAGATATAGATAAATAGTACAAAGAAAATTTAGCCAGTGTAGTATTTAGTTTAATCAAGTTGTATTAATTATAGTGATAATCTAAGTACATATTAATCATTTTAAAAATAATGATTTTAAATATACTTTTAAGGAATTAACAATTGTAAAATTTTATGAAATTTGCGCATATAGTGACATTTCTATTTACAAAATGACATATTTTGAAATATAATTTTCTTATACATAGGAAATAGAACTCCTAGGAGGTCAAATATGTCAAAAAAAATAGATAATATAATAATCCGTAAATTTAAGAATGATTTTGAAAAAAGTAGTAAATTTATTAAAGATAGTTTAATAGTATATAGTGAGGAGAATGAAGCAAGTGAGTTCTTTGAATTAATGAGAAATGGATATAAAGAAATGTCGAAAATTAATTTAGAACTTGCATATGATACTAATTCATCACAAAAGTCACTTAAATACAAATTTGATGATATAAATGAATATGAGAAATGGCTTTGCGGAGTGTGATATTTTTAATGACGACTATGGTTGTAAAAAGAGGGGATATTTTTTATGCAGATTTAAGTCCTGTTATAGGCTCTGAGCAAGGTGGAATTAGGCCAGTAATTATAATACAAAATGATATAGGGAATAAGTATAGTCCTACAGTAATAGTAGCGGCTATAACTTCTCAAATTAATAAAGCCAAGCTTCCAACACATGTAGAAATTTCATCAGAGGAATATGGATTAAATAGAGATTCAGTTGTGTTATTAGAGCAAATAAGAACTTTAGATAAAAAAAGGCTTAAGGAAAAAATAGGTCATATGACAGAGGCTGATATGAAAAAAGTAGATAAATCATTACTTATTAGTATAAGTCTAGCTTAAATATTAAATTTAACTAATTATTAAGACAAAGCAGAAGTGCTTTGTCTTTTTTTATAAATATGGTAATGTTTCATAATAAAAACTAAATGTGATATACAATTTAAAATAAATAATATACACTTTAATAAAAAATAGTGTATACAAATAAAAAGGCTTGTGTTAAAATAAATTTGGGTAATTTACATAATTATAGAGTATAATAGAATATATTAATATAAATTATTACAATGGAGGCTTTTAAATGGTTAATAATGTAGAAGAATTAAAATCAATATCTAAACTAATCAGAAAAGATATAGTTTCAATGTTAACAGAATCAGCATCAGGACATCCAGGTGGATCTTTATCTGCAGCTGATATTGTAACTACACTTTTCTTTAAGGAAATGAACATAGACCCAAGTAATCCAAAAAATCCAGATAGAGATAGATTTGTATTATCAAAAGGGCATGCTGCACCAGTATTATATAGTGCATTAGCAAGAAAAGGATTCTTTCCAGTAGAGGAATTAAGTACTTTAAGAAAGTTTGGATCAAGATTACAAGGTCACCCAAGTATGAAGTGTTTACCAGGAATAGATATGTCAACTGGTTCTTTAGGGCAAGGTATTTCTTCAGCTGTAGGAATGGCTTTAGCTGGGAAATTAGATAACAAAGCATATAGAGTATATACTATTTTAGGTGATGGTGAATTAGAAGAGGGTCAAGTATGGGAAGCTTCTATGTGTGCGGCTCACTATAAATTAGATAACTTAACTGCTTTTGTAGACTTTAATGGGCTACAAATAGATGGAAATATAGAAGATGTTATGAATCCATCACCAATAGACAAGAAATTTGAAGCTTTTGGTTGGAATGTATTAGTTATTGATGGACATAACTATGATGAAATAATAGATGCTATAGAAAAAGCAAAAGCATGTAAGGGTATGCCAACAGTTGTTATATGTAAAACTGTTAAAGGAAAAGGTGTATCATTTATGGAAAATGAAGCAGCATGGCATGGTACAGCACCAAGCAAAGAGCAATGCGAAAAAGCTTTAGCTGAGATTGGAGGAGACAGATAATGAGTAAGAAAATCGCTACAAGAGAAGCATACGGAAAAGCATTAGCAGAATTAGCAAAAGAAAACGAAAATGTAGTAGTATTAGATGCGGATTTATCTAAATCTACTAAAACAGCTGACTTTAAAGCAGTTTGCCCAGAAAGATTCTTTAACATGGGTATTGCTGAAGGAAACATGATGGGAGTTGCTGCAGGATTATCAACTTGTGGAAAAATTCCATATGTAAGTACATTTGCAATGTTTGCTGCAGGTAGAGCTTTCGAGCAAATAAGAAACTCAATATGTTATCCTAAATTAAATGTTAAAGTTTGTGCTACACATGCTGGATTAACAGTTGGGGAAGATGGTGCATCTCACCAAACTGTTGAAGATTTATCATTAATGAGAAGTATACCAAATATGGTAGTTATTTCGCCAGCAGATGCAGTTGAAACTATGGCTGCAATTAAAGCTATAGCTAAATATGATGGACCTTGCTATGTAAGATTAGGAAGAGCTGCAGTTAATGTGATAAATGATGAAAATACTTACGAATTTAAATTAGGAAAAGGTGTTGTAGTATCAGAAGGTAAAGATGCTACTATAGTTGCAACTGGAATTATGGTTGATGCTGCTATAGAGGCAAAAGAAATTTTAGCAAAGGAAGGAATTGATGCTAAGGTTATAAATATACACACAATAAAACCTTTAGACAATGAATTAATTATTGAAGCTGCTAAAGAAACTGGAGTTATAGTAACTGCTGAAGAGCATAGTGTAATTGGTGGACTAGGATCTGCTGTTTCAGAAGTTGTTACTGAAAAATACCCAGTACCAGTTCTAAAGGTTGGAATTAATGATACTTTTGGAGAAAGTGGTAAGCCAGATGAATTATTAAAGGCTTATAACTTAACTGCAGAAGATATAGTTAACAAAGTTAAAGAAGCAATTACTTTAAAAAGATAGATTATATACCACAAGACAGCTATTTACCACTTAAAACTGCGATGAAAAATCGCAGTTTTTTTATGGTTAAAAAAGGTATATAATGGGGAAGTATGTTAAATCATTTAGGATAAAAAAAATAGAGTGAGGGAAAATAATACAAATAGTTTAAATTTGTAAGGAGTATTTTTATGAGAAAAGATAATTTAAAAGATTTTTTATTAATAACTATTGGAATACTTTTAGTTGCAATATCAGTAGTATATTTCTTTGATCCAAATAATATTGCAGCTGGGGGAATAACAGGTTTAGCAATTGTTATAAATCATTATATACCTTTTATATCAATTGGACCCCTTGTGCTTATTATGGATGCTGCTTTGTTTGTAATTGCATTAATAGTAATAGGACCTAAGTTTGGAGCTAAAAGTATATATTGCAGTCTTTTATTATCAACATCTATGTGGGTAATGCAAAAGTTTTTTCAATTTACAGTAACAGATGATTTGATGTTAGCTACTATATTTGGTACATTAATAGCAGCAGCAGGAATGGCAATAGTATTTAATGCTAATGCGTCAAGCGGTGGAACTGATATAATAGCTAAAATATTAAATAAATTTTTTCATTTTAATATAGGAAAATCATTGCTTATGGTTGATTTTTTAGTTACTCTATTAGGGGCAATAACATTTGGTATAGATATTGGGCTATATGGACTACTGTCTGTTATAGTGAATGGTGTTGTTATAGATAAAATAATAGCTGGGTTTAAAGTTAAAAGTGAAATTACAATAATAAGTCCAAAAAATAAGGAAATAAGTCAATATATCTTAAATGATTTAGAAAGAGGATGTACCTTTATAAAAGGGGTTGGCGCTTTTACTGGAAATGATACATCATTATTATACACAGTTTTAGATAGAAGCGAATTTATAAAATTAAAGAACCATATTAGTAGCATTGATAAAAATGCTTTTATAACAGTTGGAGAAGTTCATGAAGTTATGGGAGAAGGATTTAAGGGAATAGATGAGGATTAAAAATTTAGAAAAGGATAGGAGATAATTATGCAAAAGATTAAAGAATATTTACTGACGACAATAGGAATAGCATTAACTGCAATAGCATTAGAGTACTTTTTCTTTCCAAGCGATATTGCTGCAGGGGGAGTATCTGGTATAGGATTAGTAATAAATAAATTAATAGGTTTAGATACTAGTATAGTTGTGCTTGTTCTTAATATCTTTCTTTTTATATTAGCATTTCTTGTTTTAGGTAAATCTTTTGGAGCAAAAAGTATTTATGCGACAATAATGCTTTCAGTATTTATGTGGATAATTGAGAAGTTTTTTACTCCAGGAATTTTAACTGAAAATATGTTTTTAGCTAGCTTTTTTGGATCGATAATTTTAGGAATGGGGGCAGCCATTGTTTTCCATCAAGGTGCATCTACAGGTGGAACTAGTATTATAGCGGCAATTATTAGTAAATTTACTCCAATTGGAATAGGGATATCTGTATTGCTTACAGATTCATTTGTTTGTATATTGGCTATTAGTGTATTCGGTGTAGATAAAGGATTATTTGGATTCTTTAGTGTAATTTTAATTGGTTTAGTTATAGATAAATTTATAGATGGATTTAATAGGTGTAAGCAAGTATTTATAATAACATCAAAGGAAAAAGCTATAGTTAACCATATAATTAAAAAAATTGATAGAGGATGTACAGTACTTAATGGAAATGGTGGATACACTGGAAGTGACGTAAAAATAATATACACAGTATTAAGTTCAAATGAGTTTATAGCCTTAAAAAAAGATGTAAAAGAAATAGATCCAGATGCTTTTCTAACTGTCAATGAATCAACAGAAGTGTTAGGAAAAGGATTTACAGATTTTCAATAAAAATATAGTAAAATGAGGTAAATAACCCTTTAATATTGGTATTATGGCTTTTAGTATGATATAATGGCTTTATAGTTTTAAAAGTTATTGAACTAAAGAGTTGTAAGAGGTGTTATTTATGATAGAATTTAAGGACGTGTCCAAAATATATGATAATAATGTTAAAGCGTTATCAAATGTAAATATAAAGATAGATTCAGGAGATTTTGTTTTCTTAGTTGGACCATCTGGTGCAGGTAAGTCTACTTTCATAAAAATGTTATTAAAGGAAGTAGATCCAACAATGGGAGAAATTATAGTAGCTGATAAGGAGTTATCTAAAGTAACTAGAAAACAAATACCATATTACAGAAGAAAAATTGGAATGGTATTCCAAGATTTTAGATTAATACCTACTTTAAATGTATATGAAAATGTTGCATTTGCAATGAGAGTAGTAGAAGCATCACAAAGGGAAATAAGAAGAAGAGTGCCTATGGTATTATCTCTAGTAGGATTATCTCATAAATATAAAATGTTCCCTAATGAATTATCAGGAGGAGAACAACAAAGGGTATCTTTAGCAAGAGCAATAGTTAATAATCCAGCAGTTTTAATAGCTGATGAACCTACAGGTAACTTAGACCCAGAAACAGCAAATGAAATAATGGGATTATTAGAAGATATAAATAGAGCTGGAACAACTATATTAATGGCAACTCACGCAAAAGACATAGTAGATAATATGCAAAAGAGAGTTATAGCTATTGATAAAGGAATGATTGTAAGAGATGATAGGAAGGGGATGTACGAAAATGAAAATTAGCACGTTAAATTATTTTATAGTAGATGCTTTAAAAAGTATAAAGAGAAATAGGACAATCAGTATTGCTGCTATGATAACTGTATTAATAACTTTTTTCGTATTTGGTACATTTACCTTATTAGCATTAAACTTTAATAAAAGTATTGAAGATGTAGCATCTAAAATTCAGATTCAAGTATATTTAAAAGATGACATAAAATTAGTTGATCAAAAGGAAATAGAGCTTAAGTTGATGGAAGAACCTCAAGTTAGCGAAGTTACATATGAATCTAAAGATGAAGCATTTTTAAACTTAAAAGAAAATTTAGGAAGTAATGAAGGTTTATTAGAAGGTTATGATTTAACTAATAACCCATTACCAAGTTCATTTATAGTTAATTTAAAAGATCCTTCATATGCTGAAGAAGTAGCTAAATCAGTTGAGAGTATGACTGGTGTTGAGGGAATAGGAAATCAACAAGATGTAATTAATACAATAAGTAAATTTGTTGATATAGTTCAAATAGTAGGAATAGGATTATTTATAGTATTTGTAGGAGTATCAGTATTCCTAATAATGAATACAATCAAGCTTACAGTATATTCAAGAAGAAGAGAAGTTGGAATAATGAAGTTTGTTGGTGCAACAGACTGGTTTATTAGATGGCCTTTCGTTATTGAAGGAATAATAATTGGTGCAGTAGGTTCATTAGCATCAAGTGTCATATTATACTTTGCATATAACGGAGTATTTAAGTGGATTGTTTCATCTATGTTTATAGTAAACTTAGTACAGCCACAATTTGTTTTAACAACCTTATTAGCTTGCTTTGTTGGGGGCGGTATAGTAGTTGGAGCAATAGGAAGTATATTTGCATTAAGAAAATTCTTAGTTGTTTAGTATATAGAATTTGTTAATTAGGCAAAGATAAATATATATAGAAATTATTTTAAAACTACAACTCATTACTTATGTTATGGGTTGTAGTTTTACGTAAATAAAGGGAAATTTAAAAAAATATAAAATTATGTTATATAGAAAGGAAAGAGAATTTATGGAGAATTTTAATGATCAGAGAAAAAAGTCAAAGAATATTGGAAAGAAAATATTTAAATACGTACTTCTATTAGTTGTATTGTTAATGACATATGCAGGAGTATTTTATTTAGGAAATACACTTGCTACTAAAGGTGTTATAATTGGTTCTGTGCCAGAGAAGGCAGTTAGTGATTTAGAGGACATTCAAGATACTGAAAAATATTCAAATCTATTTAATCTAAGAAGTATGTTATTTTCAATGTATGATGGAGAAATAGATGATGAGAAGCTTTTGGAAGGTGCCATGAAAGGTATGGCTGAAGCAATAGGAGATCCATATACTGTTTATATGGATAAAGATGAATTTACAACGTTTATGGAATCAAGCCAAGGAAGCTTCTATGGAATAGGAGCTCAATTAGGAGTTAGGGATAATAATGTAACTATAATAGCTCCAGTTGAAGGATCACCAGCAGAAAAAGCAGGATTAAAAGCTGGAGATATAATATTAAAAGTTGATGATTATGAAGTAACAGATTTAAACACAGAGGCTGTTGTTTCTAGAGTTAGAGGAGAAGAAGGCGTACCAGTTACATTAACAATTATGCGTGAAGGTGTAGAAGAACCTTTTGAGGTTGAGATAGTAAGAGCTGAAATTAAAACTGAATCAGTTAAAGGTGAAATGTTAGAGGATGGAATAGGTTATATTCAGATAACAACTTTTAGTGATGAAGAAGTAAGTGATAAATTTAGTGAAAAATTAAATGAATTAAAACAACAAGGAATGAAAAAACTAATATTAGATTTAAGAGGAAACCCAGGTGGATACTTAAATGAATGTGTTGAAATAGCTTCTAACTTTATTCCAGAAGGAGAAGTAGTTACTTATACAATTGATAAGTATAACAAGAAGGTAATATCAAATTCAATAGGAGGAGATGCTATTGGAATGCCATTAGTTGTACTTGTTGATGGTGGAAGTGCTAGTGCTTCTGAAGTTGTAACTGGTGCTTTAAGAGATCATGGAGCTGCAACAACTATAGGTACAACAACTTTTGGTAAAGGTATAGTGCAACAACTTAAGGTTTTACCTAATGACATGGGAGGACTTAAAGTTACAACATCTAAGTACTACACACCAAATGGTGAAAATATTCATGGTACAGGAATAGAGCCAGATATAGTAGTAGATATTCCACAAGAAGTATTAGAAATGGATTATGATAGAAGCATCGATCCACAATTTCAAAAAGCATTAGAGGTAGTAAGAGAGAAGAATTAATTAGGAGGCTCAGAATGGATTTAATAATTCATAGCTTAAAGTCTATAGCAGTAGCAATAATTGAGCCAATGCATTTAGTTATGCTTGTAGTATTTGGGATAATATTTTATTTAAAAAATGTTAAAATAGTTTCTATTCAAAAGATGACATTAGGAGAGGGGTTAAATACCCCTCTAGAACTTACATTATCCCAAATTGTATTAGGAATATTAGCAGGTGCAATTGGAAGTATAGTATTATCTGTACTTGGAGTTACATTTAGTGAAAACTCAGGAATAGAGTTTATATTTATGATATCAATATTATCCTTGTTTTATAAAAAGAAATATATATCATATGCATATTCTAGTGCCATATTAGGAGTTATAGGAATTAGTTTAAATATTATTAGTAGTAGTATTGGAATGAAACTATTTTTAAATGTTGATATATTATCATTAATGACATTTGTAGGAGTAATGTATATTTTAGAAGGCTTACTAATTATAGTTGATGGAAACAGAGGTGCTATACCTGTATTTACTAAAAAAGAGGACAAAATAGTTGGTGGATTTTCATTTAGTAGATATTGGCCAATACCAATTGCTATACTTATGATTTTTAACAATAGTATAGCGGGTGAAGATTCAATTTATTCTAATGTAGCATCATGGTGGCCTATCATAAATAATAAAGCAGTATTATCTTTATTAGCTACTGCAATGATAGCAAGTATTCCTTTGTATGGAATAATGGGTTATAGCAATGTTACATTCACTCAAGAAAAGAAAACTAAGTCATTAAGGTGCGGTAGTGCTATTTTAGTATATGGAATATCAGTTGCTTTAGTTGCACAATTAGCTAACATTAATATAGTAGGGCAAATAATATCTATAATATATACACCATTAGCATTTGAATTAATTATGAGATATGAGTATAGAGTTGAGAAGAAAGGCCAATGCTTATATGTAAGTGACGATGAAGGAATAATGGTTCTTGAAGTTACACCTAATTCACCAGCATATGAAGTTGGAATTAAGCGTGGAGATAAAATAATAGAAATTAATGGACAAAATATTAAATCAGAGGGAGATATTTTTAAAGCTGCTAGAGATTGTATACTTAAGGTCCCAATGAAAGTTAAAAACAATTCGGGACAAGTATTAGAATATATTATACAACCTAGAAATAAAAGGTTAGGACTTCTATTAGTTCCTAAAATGGTTAAAAGAGAAGATATGTTTGAAATAAAACCAGATGATATAAAAAACATAATAAATGAGCTTAAAAATAAGAAGTAGAGACTACCTTAAATGTTAGTCTCTATTTTCTATTTAGTGGAAAGTAGGATCGTTATAAAAGTTTTGAAAATGGTGAATATAAAAAGTAAAAAGTATTTATATTTTGTTATTTTAAAGGTAATATAATTTTAGATAATTTAAGTTTAAAATATTTAAATTGATAAATATTAATTTGGAGGTGAGTATATGGGAGAATTTAAGATTCATTCTAAATTTAAACCAACAGGGGATCAACCAGCAGCAATTGAAAGTTTAGCTAATGGTATAAAGAATAATGAAAAATATCAAACTCTTTTAGGGGTAACAGGTTCAGGTAAAACATATACTATGGCAAATATAATTGAAAAGGTTCAAAAGCCAACTATAGTTTTAGCACATAACAAGACTTTAGCTGCACAATTATGTTCTGAGTTTAAGGAGTTTTTCCCAGATAATATAGTTGAATATTTCGTTTCATATTATGATTATTATCAACCTGAAGCATATGTTCCTCAAACTGATACATTTATTGAAAAAGATGCAGCTATAAATGATGAAATAGATAAATTAAGACACTCAGCTACATCAGCATTATTTGAAAGAAGAGATGTAATAATAGTAGCTTCAGTTTCTTGTATTTATGGATTAGGTAATCCAGATGAGTATAAAAAGCTTACTATTTCTTTAAGAGTAGGCATGGAAAAAGATAGAGATGAGATAATAAAGAAGCTTATAGAAATTCAATATGAAAGAAATGATATTGATTTTTCAAGAGGTACTTTTAGAGTAAGAGGAGATTCTTTAGATATTATTCCAGCTTCATCTTCTACAAAGGGAATTAGAATTGAATTCTTTGGCGATGAAATAGATAGGATAAGAGAGTTTGATGTTTTAACTGGAAAGATATTAGGGGAAAGAGAACATGTTGTCATATTCCCAGCATCTCACTTTGCTGCATCACAAGAAACTTTAGATAAGGCAATAAAAGAGATAGAAGATGAACTTGAAGATAGATTAAGAGAACTAACATCACAAGATAAATTATTAGAAGCTCAGAGATTAAGACAAAGAACTAATTATGATATAGAAATGATTAAAGAAATGGGATATTGTAGTGGAATAGAAAACTATTCAAGAGTATTAGATGGAAGAGCACCAGGTACTCCACCTAAGACATTATTAGATTATTTCCCAGATGATTATTTAATGTTTATAGATGAAAGTCATGTTACTTTACCTCAATGTAGAGCAATGTATGCAGGTGATAGATCAAGAAAAGATACATTAGTTGAATATGGATTTAGACTTCCATGTGCTTACGATAACAGACCATTAAAATTTACTGAATTTGAGGGGAAAATTAATCAAATTATATTTGTATCCGCAACACCAGCTCAATATGAATTAGATCATTCAACTAATATAGCTGAACAAATAATTAGACCAACAGGATTATTAGATCCAGTAGTTGAAATAAGACCAGTAACAGGTCAAATAGATGATCTTTATGCTGAAATCTTAAAAACAACAGAAAGAGGATTTAGAACATTAGTAACAACTTTAACTAAGAGAATGGCTGAAGATTTAACTAAGTATTTAACTGAACTAGGGGTTAAAACTACTTATATGCACTCAGATATAAAAACCATTGAAAGAATGGAAATAATAAGAGATTTAAGGTTAGGAGAATTCGATGTTCTTGTTGGAATAAATCTATTGAGAGAGGGATTAGATATTCCAGAAGTTGCACTTGTTGCAATTTTAGATGCAGATAAGGAAGGATTCTTACGTTCTGAAACTTCAATGATTCAAACTATAGGAAGAGCTGCAAGAAATTCAGAAAGTAAGGTTATAATGTATGCGGATAAAATCACTGGTTCTATGGATAGAGCAATTAAGGAAACTAATAGAAGAAGAGAAATTCAAATGAAGTACAATGAGGAGCATGGTATTGTACCAAAGACAATTATTAAGGATATAAGAGATGTAATTGAAGCAACTAAAGTTGCAGAGGAATCTTCAGAATATAAGATTAGTAAAGAATCTTCTACTTTAACTGAGAAGGAAAAGAAGAAGTTAATTAAGCAATATACTGAAGAAATGAAAGATGCAGCTAAAAATCTTCAATTTGAAAGAGCAGCTGAGCTTAGAGATATGATTAATGATTTAAAGGAAAAATAATTTCCTAGGAAATTGCATTAAGTATTTTTATGAAAGTCATTTAAAAATCTCATAATTAAAATAATTGTATATATGATATACTGTGTTTGAACTGTTTTGAAAACTTAATGAATAGATATAGTTTCAATATATCCATTCATCATAAATTTCATAGCAAATATATATTAACTGATTCCTATTTAGTGTAGGAATCAGTTTTTTTATACCCTGTAAATGATAATATAACAATGAACAGAAAATGGAAAATAAAAATGTACAAAAAT
>UQQU01000051.1 GCA_900543325.1 uncultured Clostridium sp.
CAGAAAATTGTAGATCTAAGCTTTAAAGCCAGTGATAGAGAAAAATTAATGATATAACCGGAAGGAAGTATTATATAATAAGCTTTAGAATTTAATTATTATTGGAATAAAATTAGCGTTAAGAAGCTGAGGCGACGGTTAGGAGCTTCGAAGCTTTAGCTAATTTTATGGAGATAATAATATAAATTCTTAGCGAAATTATATGACTTACTGGAGGTAATATCATTAATTTTCGGCATCACGGCACTTAAGCTTTAACGAACAATTTAGTTATAAGTTTATTCTTTTCCGGTTTCGTAAGATGATGTAATGGCTGGTGGGAAGTTTAACATGGTACAATCTTTAACTATTCTTTTAAATTCGTATTCTAAATATTTAAATGTAACTTTAACTTCACCATTATCTTCAATTTCAATTATTGCATATGTAGGATTAGGTTTTCCTATTTTAGGTTTTCCAACACTACCAACGTTAATTAATAATTTGTTTCCATATTTTTTTGCACAAGGTATATGCGTATGGGCGCATACTAAGACATCATCTTCTAATTGATTCATAACTTCTATTGTATTATCTGCATCTTCAAATAAATAATCATTGATTGCATTAGGACTTCCATGAGTAAATAGAAAATTTACTCCGTTAAATGTATATTTAAGTGAGGTTGGTAATGAATCTAAAAAGTATTTATTTGCAACTCTAACTTCGTTACTTGCCCAAGGTAGTGCAAATGAATTTATTGCTGTATTTCTAATATAAGTATAGTCACCATCTACTACTGATGCATCATAATTACCTTTTATACAAGGAATTTCTCGTCTTTTAATTAATGCCACAACCTCATTTGGATGAGGTCCATATCCAACTAAATCACCTAAGCAAATTATTTTATCAACTTTTTGTTCATCTATATCTTCAAGAGCTTTCATTAGTGCGTAAATATTTCCATGAATATCTGATATAATTGCTAATTTCATTTTACTATCCTCCAATTTACTTAAAATTAGACTATTTATATGATTATTACCAAAAAATAGAGATAAATTTTATAAAATAATTATATCACTATAAATAAAAAAAACGATAAAAGTAACAAATTAAATTATGGATAATATGAAAAATTTAAGTTATTATAAAGACTATAAGACAAAAGTAATATATGGAGGTGTTACTTATGAAAGATTCTAGAGTTAGAGAAGTATTAATAAAAATGGAGGAAAATAAGATTCCACAATTAATAGTTACTTCTGCAGAGTCTATATTTTATTTAACAGGAAAGATGATTCATCCCGGTGAAAGATTAATAGCTTTATATTTGGATTCTAAGGGGAATCATAAATTTATAGTAAATAAGTTATTCCCTATACATGAGGATTTAGGCGTAGAAATAGTTTGGTATGATGACATAGAAAATCCAATAGATAGGTTAGCTAACATAGTAAAAAAAGATGAAGTGTTAGGGGTAGATAAAAATTTACCAGCACATTTTTTAATAGATCTTATGGGAAGAAATGTTGTAAAAGCATTTGTTAATTCATCACCTATAATAGATACTTTAAGAATGATAAAAGATGAAGAAGAAATTCAAATAATGAGAGAATCTTCTAAAATAAATGATGCTGTTATGTTAAAACTTTGGAAGAACTTAAAAGCTGGTTTTTCAGAGAAATATTATGCAAATCTTCTATCTGAGATTTACGAAGAAGAAGGTGCTTCAGGTTTTTCATTCTCACCAATAATAGCAACAAGTCCTAATGGTGCTGATCCACATCATGGAACAGGTAGGGATAAAATAAAAGTTGGGGATAGTGTAGTTTTAGATATTGGAGGAAAATATAAAAATTACTGTTCAGATATGACTAGAACTGTATTTGTAGGTAAAGAGCCAAGTAAAGAGCATGCTGAAGTTTATAATATAGTAAAGAGTGCAAATGAAAAGGCAATTTCTATAATTAAAGAAGGCGTTAAGTTCTCTGATATTGATAAAGCTGCTAGAAATTTAATTACTGATGCTGGATATGGAGAATATTTCACTCATAGAACCGGTCACAGTATAGGAATTGAAGTTCATGACTTCGGAAATGTTAGTTCTGTAAATGATGATGAAGTTAAAGCAGGTATGATATTCTCTGTTGAGCCAGGAATCTATTTAAAAGACAATATAGGAGTTAGAATTGAAGACTTAGTTCTTGTAACTAAAGATGGATGTGAAGTATTAAATACTGTTACTAAAGAAATTACAGTACTATAGTTTTGTAATAATGAAAATATTAATTAAAGCTACACACTAATAAGTGAGTAGCTTTAATTAATTTTATATTACTTCAATTACTCTATTCATTAACTTTATAAAGTCATTCTTAACTTTAGCAGAAGTTTCAATAACTTCTTCATGATTTAAAGGTTGATCTAGTATTCCAGCAGCCATATTTGTTAAGCAAGAAATACCAACCGTTTTAATACCACAGTGGTTTGCAACAATTACTTCTGGAACAGTTGACATACCAACAGCATCTCCACCCATAAACTTTGCAAATCTTACTTCAGCAGGAGTTTCATAAGTAGGTCCTGAGAACATTACATATACCCCTTGTTGTAATTTTATTCCTAGCTCTTTACCAACTTCTAAAACTTTATTTCTAAGTTCTAAGTTATAAGCTTCAGACATATCTGGGAATCTAGGTCCAAACTCATCAATGTTATGTCCAAATAGAGGGTTTGACCCAGAGAAATTAATGTGGTCAGTAATAACCATTAAATCACCTGCATTGAAATCTTTATTAACAGCACCAGCAGCATTTGTAACTATAAGCTTTGAAACACCTAATAATTTCATTACTCTTACAGGGAAAGTTACTTTATCTAAGGAATATCCTTCATAGTAATGGAATCTTCCTTGCATAGCAACTACTTGTTTATCTCCAAGTTTACCAATAACTAATCTACCAGCATGCCCTTCTACAGTTGATGTAGGAAAGTTAGGAATATCAGAATAATTATAATACTCCGCATCTTCGATAGTATCTGCTAATGAACCTAACCCAGAACCAAGTATTAATCCTATTTCTGGCTTATATTTACTTTGCTTTAAAATAAAATCAGCTGAAGTTTTAATTTGAGTTAATAAATCCATAAAAAATCACCTCGTTATTTTTCTTTTGCTTTATTTAAAAGTATGTTGCCAACTTTAACAACATCTCCAGCACCTACTGTAAGGATTAGGTCTTTAGGTTGAACCTTTGATGCTAAATAATCAGCAACTTCTTCATGACTATGAAGATTTATGCAATTTAATCCAGTTTTTCTTATAGCATCTCCAAGCTCATTAGAAGAAACTAAACCTGTATCTTTTTCTCTTGCAGCATAAATATCCATTAGGATTAGTTCATCAGCAGAAGAGAAACAAGTTGTAAATTCATCAAAAAGTGTTTTTGTTCTAGTATAAGTATGTGGTTGGAATACACAATATGTTTTATTGTGTTCAATAAGTTTTGCTGTAGATAATGTTGCTTTTATCTCAACAGGATGGTGAGCATAATCATCTATTATAGTAGCACCATTGAACTCACCTTTATATTCAAATCTCTTATGAGCACCCTTACACTCAGATAATCCACTAATTATAGATTCTTTAGGAATATTTAATATTAAAGAAGTGCATATAGTTGCAAGAGCATTAAGTATATTATGTTTTCCAGTGGTACTTAATGTTACGTCAAATAAATTTTCACCATCTTTACAAACTGTAAATGTAGCACATCCTTTATTATTAAATGAAATATTAGTTGCAGTTACATCACCTTTAGTAAAACCATAGCTTATAGTATTACATTTTGCGTAATTAATAACCTCTAATACTCTAGGATCTTCTGCGCATCCAACCAAATATCCATCAGATGGAATTAAATCAGAGAACTTTTTAAAGGTATCTTCAATGTGATTTATATCTCTATAATAATCTAAGTGATCTGCGTCTATATTTAAAATTATTCCTATATAAGGATAGAATTTTAAAAATGATGCTTTATATTCACAAGCTTCTGTTACGAAATATTCACTTTCACCAATTTTGTAGTTGCCATGAATGGCATCAACATCGCCACCAACTAGGATTGTAGGATCTAAGTTTGCATTTAATGTTATATGAGATAACATAGAAGTTGTTGTTGTTTTTCCATGGGTTCCAGCAACAGCAACATTATATTTATGACCTTTCATTATATAGCCTAAAAATTCAGCTCTATCCATTAATTCTATATTCTTATTTTTTGCCTCAATTATTTCAGGGTTAGTAGAAGGTATAGCAGCAGTATACACTACTAAATCAACATTTTTAAGGTTTTCACCTTTATGCCCTATGTAAATTTCAGCACCAGACTCTCTAAGTTTATTTAAAACTTCTGATTCTTTAGCGTCAGATCCAGATACTTTATATCCTTTTGTTAATAAAACAGCAGCAAGTCCACTCATACTTACCCCGCCAATTCCAATAAAATGTACTTTTCTATTTTTACTTGAATTAAGATCAAAAGACAATATATCAACCCCTTTATTGTATGATTATATATGAGATCTTGTTTCTAATATTTAATTAGCATGCTATACGTAACTTAAATATTATTAAATTAAAAATTAGATTCTCATTTAAATATATATTTATAATTATATACAAATTTGCTAGGTTGAACACAAAAAATAAAAAATATATAAAATATTTTACAAAAAAAAAGAGCAAAACTATATATATGAAGAAAAGTGTTTATAAAACGTTTAAAAGATGGAAGAAAAAAGATAAATTTTTATAATTAAACATAGAAAATAACTTATATGAAGAATTACTGATAAATAACTTAAAAAAGTATTGATAATGTAGTAAATATAGAATAAAATATGAATATTCGGGTGAAGAAAATTGAAAAAATTCGTGTTTTTGAGAAAATAAGGAAGGTGAATAAAGTGGAAAAATTAAGTAGAAATAATAGAGTTGTAGCCATTACAAAGATATTAATAGAAACTCCTAATAAAGTTATAGGTCTAAATAGATTTTCGGAACTTTTAAATGCCGCTAAGTCAACTATTAGTGAAGATATAGTAATTGTTAGAGAAGTATTAGAAAAATTAGAGATGGGATCTATAGAAACTATTTCAGGAGCAGCAGGAGGAATTAAGTTCATTCCTTCAATGGGTAAACAAGCTAAAGAAGATTTTGCAAATGAATTATGTGAGGCACTATTAGAAGAAGGAAGAATTGTACCAGGAAATTTTGTTTATTTAACAGATATAATGTACAATCCACAAATAGTTAGTAAAGCAGGAGTTATTTTGGCTTCTCATTTTCAAAATATGAATATAGACTATATAGTTACAGTGGAAACAAAAGGAATCCCTTTAGCTTATGAAGTTGCTAAAAGTCTTGGTATAGAACTAGTAATAATAAGAAAAGATAATAAAATTACAGAAGGGCCAACAGTTACAATTAATTATGTCTCAGGTACAAGTGGAAGAATACAACAAATGGCATTAGCTAAAAAGTGTATGAAATCATCAAGTAAGTGCGTATTTATAGATGACTTCTTAAGAGGTGGTGGAACAGCCGAGGGAATTAGAGATCTTTTAAAAGAGTTTGATAGTGAATTGGTTGGAACAGGAGTACTTGTTGATAATGTTGGAATAGAAAACAAGAGAACTAGTGACTATATTTCAATTATTGATTTAGAATACAATAAAGAAGAAGAAAGACTTAACGTTAGACCATCATCTTTTATAAAATAGTCATAAATTCAGTTGCTGTAAATATATAATGGAAAAATTTAAAAAAATTTAAGTAAAAAAAAGGATTTTTAAACTTTTTATAGAAATATATTATTATAAAGCAACTGGAGGTGTAGTGAAATGACAATCACAGACGTTAGAATTAGAAAAATAGCAGCAGAAGGAAAAATGAAAGCTATAGTTTCTATAACATTTGATAATGAATTCGTTGTTCATGATATTAAAGTTATCGAAGGACAAAACGGTTTATTTATTGCAATGCCAAGTAGAAAAACACCGGATGGAGAATTTAAAGATATTGCCCACCCAATAAACACTGATACTAGGGAAAAAATTCAATCATCTATATTAAAAGCTTACGAGGCTGCAGTAGAAGAAGAAAACGTTGTTATAAGTGAATAGTAATTTTAAATGAGAGGAATATATACATGTATATATTCCTCTCATTTTATAATTTTATTGAAGTGTTGAAATACTTTAGTTAATGCAATATAATATATAAGAAATATACACGAACGTTTTAGGATAAAATTTATATTTTATCCTAAAATTTTATAGAGAGGTGAGGTTATGTATAAATGTGCTCTGATATTAGCGGCAGGTCAAGGAAAGAGAATTAAATCAGATTTACCTAAGGTTTTACATAAAGTTTGTGGTAAAGAAATGGTTAATCATGTAATTGATACATTAAGAAAAGGGAATGTAGAGGATATAAATGTTATTGTAGGTAAGGGTGCAGAATTAGTTAAGGAAAATACTAAATCAAGAAATGTTAGTTATTCATTACAAGAAGCGCAATTAGGTACAGGTCATGCTGTTAAGTGTGCTATGGATTTCCTAAAAGACAAAAAGGGTACAGTTGCAGTTTTTAATGGAGATGCTCCTTTAATAGAAGAAGGAACTATAGAAGAATTATTTAAAGTTCATAAAGAAAGTGGAAATAGTGCAACTATACTTACTTCTATTTTAGATGACGCTTCAGGATATGGAAGAATCATAAGAAGTGGAGATGAAGTATTAAAGATAGTTGAGCATAAAGATTGTAATGAGGAAGAACTGAAGGTTAAAGAAATAAATTCAGGAATGTACTGCTTTGAAATTGAAAGTTTAGTTGAATGTCTAGGAAATCTTTCTAATAATAATTCTCAAGGTGAATATTATTTAACAGATGTAATTGGAATGCTAAAAGAAAAAGATGAGAAAGTTGGAGCACTTGTAATAAACTATGAAGAAACATTAGGGGTAAATTCGAGAGTTCAGCTTGCAGAAGTTGAAGCTATTTTAAGAAAGAGAATAAATAATAAACATTTAGAAAATGGTGTCACTATAATTGATCCAAATTCAACATATATTGGTATTGATGTAGAGATAGGTCAAGATACTATAATATATCCAGGAAATGTTCTTGAAGGAAACACAGTAATAGGTAAGGGTTGTATTCTATATCCAAATTCAAGAATAAACAATAGTATTATAGGTGAAGGTGTAGATATACAATCATCTGTAATATTAGAAAGTGAAATTGGTAATAATACGACAGTTGGTCCTTTCGCTTATATTCGTCCAGAATCTATTATTGGAAATAATGTAAGAATTGGTGATTTTGTAGAAATAAAAAAATCTACAATAGGAAATAATACTAAAGTATCTCATTTAACATATGTAGGAGATGCCGAGGTGGGAGAAGGATGTAACTTTGGATGTGGAACTGTTACTGTTAATTATGATGGTAAAAATAAGAATAAGACTATCATAGGAAATAACAGTTTTATAGGATGTAATACAAACTTAATTTCACCTATTACAGTTGAAGATAATACTTACATTGCAGCTGGTTCAACTATTACTAACAATGTAAAGAGTGGAGAGTTAGCTGTTGCAAGAGCTAAGCAAAGAAATATTGAAGGCTGGGTAGATAAAAAAGGTCTTATTAATAAAAAATAATATATATTAAACTATAAGATAAATATGGCAAACGTTATTGTAAATTAAGGAGGGTCTCATAATTATGATATCTCATGGGAAAAAAATAAAAATATTTACAGGAAATTCACATCCTGAACTAGCTAAAGAAATTGCTGATTTACTAGGAATACCACTAGGAAATGCGAAAGTTTCAACTTTTAGTGATGGTGAAATATCAGTAGATATTAATGAAACAGTAAGAGGTGTAGATGTATTTATAGTACAATCAACTAGTTCACCAGTTAATAATAACTTAATGGAGTTATTAATAATGATAGATGCCTTTAAGAGAGCATCAGCTGGTAGAATAACTGCAGTTATTCCGTATTATGGATATGCTAGACAAGATAGAAAGGCAAAATCAAGAGATCCGATTACTGCAAAATTAGTTGCAGACATATTAACAGCAGCAGGAGCAGATAGAGTATTAACAATGGATTTACATGCTTCTCAAATTCAAGGATACTTTAATATACCAGTGGATCATTTATTAGGTTCACCAATATTAGCTAAGAGTTTTGTTGACAAGGGATTTAGTGATCAAGATGATGTAGTTGTTGTATCACCTGATTTAGGTAGTGTTACTAGAGCAAGAAAATTTGCTGATAAATTAAATGCTCCAATTGCAATTATTGATAAGAGAAGACCAAAGGCAAATGTATCTGAGATAATGAATATTATCGGAGATGTTAATGGAAAGAGATGTATATTAATTGATGATATGATTGATACTGCTGGAACTATTGCAAATGCTGCAAATGCATTAAAAGAATTAGGAGCAAAGAATGTTTATGCTTGTTGTACTCACGGAGTATTATCAGGTCCAGCATTTGAAAGAATAAATAATTCTGCTATTGAAGAATTAGTAATGCTGAATACTATTCCACTTCCAGAAAAAGAAGGATTAGATAAATTTAAATCTATTTCTGTTGCACCACTATTTGCAGAAGCAATTAAGAGAATATATGACGATGAGCCAATAAGTAAATTATTTGAAAATTAATAATTTGTGACTGCTACATGGGTAGCAGTCTATTTTTATGTTTTTAAATATTGTGTTACAAATGTAAATTTTATAAAAACTTTATTATTGTTTATTTAAATATAGTATAAAATAGTAAATAAGGAAGGTGAATAAAAGATGGAAGATAAACTGGGAAAAGTTTTAATTGTAGATGATGATGCTCATATTAACGAACTTATAGATATGTATTTAAAAAGTGGTGGATATAGCACAAAAAAATGTTTTAATGGAAATGATGCGTGCAATATAGTATCAACAGAAGATATTGGTTTAGTAATATTAGATGTGATGTTACCAGGAAGAGATGGAATAGAGGTTCTAAAGCATATACGAAAAAGTAGTGATATTCCAGTAATAATGCTAACAGCTAAAGGGGAGGTTTTCGACAAGGTACTTGCATTAGAATTGGGTGCTGATGATTATATGGTTAAACCCTTTGATCCTAAGGAATTATTAGCAAGAGTTAAAGCTGTAACAAGAAGATATGCAGTTGATAATCAATCAAAGGATATAATAAGATATTCAGACTTAACAATTGATATCGGAGCATATGAGGTAACATATAAAGATGGTATTGTGAAATTAGCACCTAAAGAATTAGAATTACTTCATTTTATGGCTAGTAATCCTAATAAGGTTTTTACTAGAGAACAACTTATGTATGAAGTATGGGGCTATGATTATCCAGGAGATTCAAGAACGGTTGATGTTCATATAAAAAGGTTAAGAGAAAAAGTTAAAGGCGGAGAAAAGTGGGAACTTCAAACAGTATGGGGAGTTGGTTATAAGTTTGAGGTGAGATAGGTGAAGAAGAATAGTATAGTAAGAAAGTTAATAATTACTTTTTCTTCAATAACAGGCGGATTATTAATACTTGTTGGATTAGTATTAACTATAGGATTTTATAGAATTAACCATGATGAGCTTATACACACTTTAAATAAGCAATTAGATGTTGTTTCAGAAGCAGTAGGTAGTTATTTAAAATACCAAGAGGGTACTTATGATGAAGTTAATAGATTATTAAAGATAGCCTGTTTAACTAATGATATGGATGGAATAGTAGTAGATAGATTAGGGTATGTCTATATGGTATCAAATAGTGAATATAGTGAATTTAAATATACTAACATAGACATAAGTAGCACAAAAATGCCTACTAATGGAGAAATTATTTATAAAAAAATTTCAATAGATAATACAAATAGTTCGAAAGTATCGGCGTTTATTAAGCCTATTTACTCAAATAATCAATTAGATGGCTATATAATAATGATTGAAAATGACCCTGTGAATGAAAAGCGGACAGTAATTATAATATGGATATCTATTGTATTAGCAGTAATAGTAGCAGGAGGAATTGTAAAGTATTTTGCTCAATTATTAGTAGTAGAGCCTATAGAGAAGATTAACAATTCTGCAAAAAGATTAGCAAAGGGTGATGTACAAGAAAGAGTAAAAGTTGTTGGAAAAAATGAGATTGGAGAACTAGCACAATCTTTCAATAGAATGGCACAATCTATTGAGGAGTCTGATAATATTAGAAAAGAGTTTATTTCAAATGTTTCTCATGAGTTACGCTCTCCTATAACTTCAATAAAGGGTTTTATTGGAGGAATATTAGATGGAGTTATTCCTAGAGATAAAGAAAATTATTATTTAAAAATAGCTTATGATGAAATAGATAGATTAGCTAGACTTGTTAATGATTTATTAGATATCTCTGCTATGGAATCAGGAAAGTTTAATTTACATATTTCTGAGTTTGACATTAATCAAACGGTAAGTCTGTGTATATTAAACTTAGAAAATAAGATACAGGCAAAGGGATTAAATGTTAAAGCAATATTTCATGAGAAACGATGTTTTGCAATAGGCGATAGAGATAGAATACTTCAAGTTATTACAAACTTATTTGAAAATGCGATTAAATATAGTGAGGATAACGGACAAATAGAGATAAATATATCAACAAAAGGTGAAAAAATATTTGTAAGTATATTTAATTCAGGGGATATTCTTTCAGAACATGATTTAAATCATATTTGGGATAGGTTTTATAAAAGTGATAAATCAAGAACTAATAAAATTAGTACAGGATTGGGTTTACCTATAGTAAGATTAATACTATCTCAACATAATCAAGACATATGGGTGGAAAATGTAGAAGATAAGGGTGTAAGATTTATATTTACATTACAACGAAATAACTAAAAGAATATACTATAATTTAATATTTAAAGTTAGATTTTACTATGTGATGTAGAAATATTGAGGTTAGTTTAGGGATGCAATATTTCAATAGTCGGAGGTGGATATGAATAATAAAGAATATATAAAGAGAAGAATATCAAATACTCCACAAGATAGGATATCTAATATAATTTTTGAAAAGAAAAATAGTACGAAATCAAGAGTTAAATTGGGGGTTAAGATAATTTTATACGTAGCCATAGCTGGATTTTTAAGCTCAATTATATCTAATATAAGCATTAAAAATAAGTATGGTGGAACCATGCAGCAGATTAAAGAAATTAAAGAAAGCACAGACATGGTTATATTAGATTATACAAAAGTTATAAAAGAAGTATCACAATCATTAGTTAGTATTAGCGATTCAGAAGAAAAGCTTACTGAAGATGAGTATTTTGAAGGAAACGCAACGGGAGTTATAATAGAATCAAGTGGAATAATATTAACGAATTATTCTGCAATTAAAGATAAAAGTAATATATATGTAAAGTTATCATCAGTAGCAGCCATGCCAATAAAAGCACAAATATTAGTTGAAAATGAAGCTAGAAACTTAGCAATAATAAAAATAGAATTTGATGGAGAATTACAAGCGATAGAAATAGCGCATCCAGATAGTATAAAGGAAGGACAAGGAATAGTTGTATTAGGAAATGCTATAGGAGATGAGTATATAGGAAGCGTGATTCCAGGCATTATCACATCAAAGAATGAAAAGCTAAATATAGGCGAAGGAAAAAGTCAAACACTTTTACAAATAAATGCACTTATAAATGAAAAAAATACAGGAGGTGCTATTTGTAATTCTAAAGGAGAATTAGTAGGAATTGCTGATTTATATATTACTAATGAACGAAATGAAGATGGGCTTTATTATGGAGTACAGATGGAAGAACTTCAAGATATGATTAATTCAACAAATGCATTTAAGAGGCTTTTAGGAATAATTGAAGGCGGAGTAGTAGCAGATGAAGCAAGAGATTTTACTGGATTTTATATACAAGAACTAGATAAGAACGGAAGTGCGTATTTAGCTGGGATTAAGCCTACAGATATTATTATAGAAGTAGATGGATATGAGGTTTTTAATGTTGATGAATTAATACAATTGTTACAAGATAAGAAAAAAGATGATATACTACATTGTAAGGTTTTAAGTGATGGAGAAATGAAGCGTGTAGATATCAAAATACTAACATAAATCAATTTAGACTGATTCTAATTAAGAGTTGGTCTAAATTTTTGTTTTAAAATGAGTAGTGTGTTTCATAAGTGAGAGTCCAAATTTTCAATTTGGTTAGTCGAACTTACACCTAGGAATGAAAATGACTAGTGTGTTTCATAAATGAAAGTAAAAATTTTCAATTTTGTTAGTGAAGCTCATACCGAGGAATGAAAATCAATAATGTGTTTAACAATATAATAATAAAAAACTTTTATTATTGAAAAAAATGGTATAATATAAAATAGTCACTTTAAAAGTAACGGAGGAATAAAGAATGTTTTTAATAGTTGGATTAGGAAATCCGGGGAAAGAATATGACGGGACAAGACACAATATAGGATTTGCAGCAGTAGATTATATTGCTGATAAGTATAATATAGAATTAAATAGGATAAAATTTAAAGGTGTGTTTGGTGAAGGATTTATAGACGGAAAGAAGGTAATTCTATTAAAGCCAACTACGTATATGAACTTAAGTGGAGAAAGTATTAGAGAAGTAATTAACTTTTATAAAATATCCAATGAAGAAGTAATAGTAATTTATGATGATATTAGCTTGGAAGTAGGAAGATTAAGAATAAGAGAAAAAGGTAGCCATGGTGGACATAATGGAATAAAAAGTATCATAGCTAACTTAGGGACTGATGTATTTCCAAGAGTTAAAATAGGTGTAGGGGCACCGAAGGGGAATTTAGTTTCACATGTATTAGGAAAATTTAATGAAGATGAAATTGAAATTTTAAGAGAAACAATAAAGGCGTCTAGTGATGCGGTAAGTATAATGGTAAAGTCAGATACTAAAGAAGCAATGAATAAGTTAAATGGATTTAATGCATGTAAACAAAGTTAAAGAGAAGTTATGGAAGGTGATAAAATGAGATTACAAGGGCTATTACAACCCTTACAGGAAAATGATAAGTTTATTACGGCTATAAATAGTATAAAAAATAAAAGGTTTCCAATAAATATATCTGGATTATCAGATTCAGGAAAAAGTTATATAATAGATGGAATATTTAATGAAATAGATAATTCCTTAGTTATAGTAACACATAATGAAATTGAAGCTAAAAACTTATATGAGGATTTAAATCTTTATTCTACTAATGTATACTTTTTACCTATAAGAGAAGTTGTATTTTATAATGTTGATGCGATTTCAGGAGATCTTAGATGGGCAAGATTAAAAGTAATAAAAGAAATACTTAATAATAAAAACAAAAAAATAATAGTTACATCAATTGATGCAATGACCGCATTATATACACCTCGAGAAAAATACTTAAATTATAGTATTATTATAAAAAAAGGTGATGAAGTAGATTTAAAAGAAATTTCAAAAAAGTTAATTGAGTGCGGATATGAAAGAGTTGAGGTAGTAGAAGGTAAAGGCGAATTTTCATTCAGAGGAGGGATACTAGATGTTTTCCCTCCTATAGCTGTTTATCCATATAGAATTGAACTTTTTGGAGATGAGATAGATTCTATTAGAACTTTTAATATAGAATCTCAAAGAAGTATTGAAAAGGTTGAAGTTGTGGAAATTTTCCCGGCAAAAGAAGTAATAGTCGATGAAGAGGCGAAAAAAAGTGCTAATGATAAAATAATTAGTGAGCTTGATTCAATAATTGAAAAATCAAATAAGAAAAATAATGAACAAGTTGATAAAATAAGGGGAATAGTTAATAAAAATCTAGAAATGTTGAATGAAACTTCAACATTTGAAACTATTGATAGCTATTTACCTTTCTTTTATAAAGAAATGGAATCATTTTTTGATTATTTAGAAGGATATACATTTGTAATTGATGATTTAAAGAGATGTCAGGGAAAAATTGAAAGTATATATTATGAGTTTAATGAAAACTATTTAGCTTTTCTTCAAAGAGGTGATATATTACCTTCTCAAAATAAATTATTAATAGATAAAGAAGAATTATTGATTAGATTAGAAAAATCGGATGTTATAACATTGAATACATTTGATACAAGAGCAGATATCCTATTTCCGTTAACTAGCATAGAGTTAAATCAAATTACATCAAATAATTATAATGGACAATTAGATTTACTTATTGAAGATATAAAATCAAGAAAAGCAAAAGGATTTAGAACTTTAATATTAGCTGGTACTAGAACTAGAGGGGAAAGATTAGTAAAAACACTTAGAGATAGAGATGTTGAAAGTGTCTATAAGGATGAAATAGATAATATTGAATTAGGTCAAGCGGTAGTTACCTTTGGAAATTTAATAAAAGGATTTGAATATCCAGACTTAAAGGTATGTGTAATATCTGATAAAGAAGTATTTGGAGAAGCTAAAAAATCCTTACCTAAAAAGAGTAATAAGAAAAAAGGTGTAGGAAAGATAACGAGTTTTGCAGAATTAAAACCAGGAGATTATGTAGTACATGCAAATCATGGGATAGGTGTATTTAAAGGAATTAAACAAATTGATATAGCAGGTAATACAAGAGATTATTTAGATATTGTATATGACAAGGGAGATAAGCTTTATGTTCCAGTTGATCAATTAGATTTAGTTCAAAAATATATAGGAAGTGAAGGAAAAACACCTAAGATTAACAAATTAGGTGGGAATGAGTGGCAAAAGGCTAAGGCTAAGGTTAGAAAATCAATTAATGAGATTGCTGAAGATTTAGTAAAGTTATATGCAGCCAGAGCAGCATTAAAAGGATATAAATATTCTAAGGATACAGAATGGCAAAGACAATTTGAAGATGAGTTCCCATATGAAGAGACTCCTGACCAATTATCATCATTAGAAGAAATAAAGCATGATATGGAATCAGATAAACCAATGGATAGATTACTTTGTGGAGATGTTGGATATGGTAAAACAGAAGTCGCTATAAGAGCTGCTTTTAAAGCTGTTATGGATGGAAAGCAGGTTGCGTTCCTTGTTCCAACAACTATATTAGCTGAACAACATTATAAAAATTTAAAAAAGAGATTTTCAGATTTTCCAGTTAAGATAGATATGATTAGTAGATTTAGAACTGCAAAGCAACAAAAAACTACTTTGCAGGCTTTAAAAGAAGGAAATGTAGATATTTTAATAGGAACTCATAGATTAGTATCAAAGGATATTGCATTTAAGGATTTAGGATTGCTTATAGTAGATGAGGAACAAAGATTTGGAGTTGCTCAAAAGGAAAAAATAAAATCTTTAAAGAAAAATGTAGATGTACTTACATTAAGCGCAACACCAATTCCAAGAACACTTCATATGTCACTTACAGGTGTGAGGGACATATCAGTTATAGAAACCCCACCTGAGGAAAGATATCCTATTCAAACATATGTTGTAGAACAAAATGATCAGCTTGTTAGAGATGCAATTTTAAGAGAAGTTGGAAGAGATGGTCAAGTTTATTTTGTTTATAATAGAGTAGAAAGTATACAAAGTATAGCAAATTATATAAGAGAGTTAGTTCCTGAATGCAAAGTTGGAGTTATTCATGGACAGATGACAGAGAAAGAATTAGAAGCTGAAATGATTAATTTTATGAAAAAGGAATATGACGTTTTAGTATGTACAACTATTATAGAAACAGGTATTGATATACCTAATGTAAATACAATGATAGTAAATAATGCAGATAAAATGGGACTATCTCAATTATACCAATTAAGAGGAAGAGTTGGACGTTCTAATAAAATAGCTTATGCTTACTTTATGTATACTAAAGATAAGGTATTAACTGAAGTTGCTGAAAAGAGATTAAAAGCTTTAAAAGATTTTACAGAGCTTGGTTCTGGATTTAAAATAGCCATGAGAGATTTAGAAATAAGAGGAGCGGGAAATATGATGGGCTCATCTCAACATGGACATATGGCTGCTATAGGATATGATTTATACTGTAGAATGTTAGAAGATACTGTTAAGTTAATCAAAGGTGAAATAGAGCAAGAGCCTATTGAAACTACTGTTGATATAAAAATGGATGCATATATTCCATCTTCATATATTGAAGATGAAATACAAAAAATAGAGGTTTATAAGAAGATAGCAGCAATTGAAAATATGGATGATTATACTGAGATAAAAGAAGAATTAGAGGATAGATACTCTAGTATTCCAGAAGCCGTTTATAATTTAATGGATATAGCATATATTAAGAGTTTAGCTAAGATACTTTTAATTGAAGAGATAAAAGAAAATCAAAAAGAAATAAGATTTAAATTCCAGAAAGGATTTAAAAATGTTAATAAAGTATATAGGGTCCTTTTAAGTAAATATAAAGATAATGTAGTTTTATATTTTGGAGAAACGCCATTTTTTGCTGTAAGAATTAACACTATAAAGAGAGAGGAAATGTTGAATTTTTATAAAGAGCTTCTTAAGGAATTAATTGAAAATTCACGTAAAAAATAGACAGTAAAATTTGAATAAAAAGGGTATTACTGATATACTAATTTATGTAACAAATTATTATTTAAGTAAAGTGAGGGAAATAAATTGAGAAAAATAAAAAATATAGTAATAGCTGCAGCTATTACTACAATGGCTTTTTCAATAACAGGATGTAAAATGATAGAAAAAACTCCAGAGGCTATACAAAAAACAGTTTTGGCAAAAGTTGGAGGAGATAAAATTACTATGGCTGATGTTAATAGTGAATTACAAGCTGATATAGACTATTTAACAGAAACATATGGTGAAGATTATGAAAATAATATTGATGATAGCTTAAAAGAACAATTAAAAAAAGCTAGAAAGCAAGTATTAGAACAATTAGTTAATGATGAAGTATTAATAACTAAGGGTACAGAGCTTGGATATATCCCATCAGATGAAGAATTATCAACTGCTATAGAAGAAGAAAAAGCTAAGTTTACAGAAGCATATGGTGGAGAAGAGGGATTAAAAGAAGCCCTAGAATATTATGGTATGTCAGATGAAAAGTTTGATTCATTTATAGAAAATTTAGTTAAAACTGACAAAGTTAAAGAAGCGATGATAAAAGATGTAACTGTAAGTGATGAAGAAATTGAGCAATATTATAATGATAATATTGATAAATATACAGTTAAAGCTGGAGCAAATGCTAAGCATATCTTATTTGAAACTGAGGAAGAAGCACAAGATGCTAAAAATAAAATCGACTCAGGAGAAACTACTTTTGAAGATTTATATTCACAATATGAAGCTAATAAATCATCAGGAACAAAACCTTTATCAGAAGATTTAGGATATGTTGAAAATGAGCAAGAAGGCTATGATACAGATTTCTTAGCTGGATTCAAAACTTTAAAAGAAGGTGAAGTTTCAGCACCAGTTAAAAGTTCATTTGGTTACCATATAATTAAAGTTGAAGGTGTTCAAACAGAAGATAAGGTAACTCCACTTGATGATGTTAAAGATAGTATAAAATCTACTTTATTAAGTGAAAAACAAGAGGAAGTATATAATTCAACATTAGAAGAATGGAAAAAAGACTTAAATGTTAAGTTATATGAAGATAGATTATAATTTTTAATAAAAGGTTAAGCAAAATTTAAAGTTTTGCTTAACCTTTTATTTATATTTAAAAATTTTTTTGCTTTATTGCCATAGACTTCAAAGAATTCCTCAATAAATAGTAAAGGATAAATATTGGGTATATGTGTATAAAATTTCTAATAGTTCAAATAATAATACTGCAGTTAATTATATAAACTAATTAAGGAGGTAACTCATAATAATGAAAGCAACAGGAATAGTTAGACGTATTGATGATTTAGGAAGAGTAGTTATACCAAAAGAAATAAGAAGAACTTTAAGAATTAGGGAAGGGGATCCATTAGAAATATTTACAGATAGAGAAGGTGGGGTAATATTAAAAAAATATTCTCCTATTGGAGAATTAACAGATTTCTCTAAGGAGTATGCTGAAAGCTTACAACAATCAATTGGTCATATTGTTTTAATTGCGGACAAAGATGCTTTTATATCTGTAAGTGGAGCAACAAAAAAAGATTATTTTGAAAGAAAAATAAGCTCCGAATTAGAAGCAATTATGGATGGTAGAAAAGCTTCTATAATAACAGAAGAAAGCAAAACAATTCCGCTACATAATGATGAGGACCATGGAGAATATACAAGCCAAGTAATAGCTCCAATAATAACAGAGGGAGATGCTATTGGGGCAGTACTTATTGTTTCAAAGGAATCTGGAGAAAAATTTGGTGATTTACAATTAAAATTAGCAGAAACTGCAGCAGCTTTCCTAGGAAAGCAAATGGAACAATAAGTTATTAAATGTATATTACAATATTTGAAAAATAAACATAGAATATATGTAATAATACCTCTAAGCTTTAAATAAAAATTAGTAGTAGTTAGTAATTTAAGTTTGGAGGTATTTTATGAAGAAACAATCTCTTATAAAGGGAAGTTTGGTTCTAGGATTAGCAGGAATGGTGGCAAAAGTATTAGGATTTTTCTTTAGGTGGCCATTAATTATGCTAATAGGTGATGAGGGAATAGGGTATTATCAATTATCCTATCCTTTATATATGTTTTTTGTTGCTATGGCAAGTGGAGTACCTGTTGCAGTTTCGAAAATGATTTCAGAAAAAAATGCAATGGGTGATATTGAAGGTGGTTATGAAGTTGTTAAGGAATCATCTTATTTAATGATGACATTAGGTATTGGAACATCTTTAATATTATTCTTTTTTGCAAAGCCTATAATTAATTTTTTGAAATGGGATATGAAATCATATTATGCATTAATAGGAATATCTTTCGCACCTATGATGGTTTCTTTCGTTAATGTATTTAGAGGCTTTTTTCAAGGATTACAAAATATGACTCCATCAGGAACGTCGCAAATATTAGAACAAATAGGTAGAGTAGTAATTGGAGTTGGACTAGCTTATATACTTTTACCAAAGGGAATAGAGTATTCGGCAGGTGGAGCTGCATTTGGAGCTGCTGGTGGTGCGATGATAGCATGTATATATTTATGGATTAAATATATAAAAGTAAGAAAAGAGATGGGTATTAAAAAGATAAAAACCAATACAGATATATTAAATGAAATATTGAAAATGGCAATTCCTATTTCTTTAGGAGCTACAGTTGGAACTATAATGAATTTAATAGACTCTATTGTAGTTCCTCAAAAGCTAATAGAATCTGGAGTTACCAATGCTACGGCATTATATGGACAACTTACAGGTAAGGCTGCTGTGTTAGTAAATATACCATTAACATTATCCATGGCTATATGTACATCATTAATTCCAATAATTTCAGAGCATTATATACTAAACAGAAAAGAAGAAATGCAAAGCAAAATAAATATAGCAATGAAATTATCAGCTGTAATAGCATTACCATGTACCTTAGGAATGTTTTGTTTAGCAGGTCCAATAATGAAATTGGTGTTTTTTGATAAATATGAAGGGATAGAAATATTAAGATATCTGTCTATATCAATTCCTTTTGTAATAACAACTCAAACAACTACATCTATATTACAAGCAACTAACCATTATATAAGACCAGTTATTAACTTGATAATAGGATGTATTATAAAGGTTGTTTTGACAATGGTTTTAGTTCCTATACCAAGAATAAATATTTTTGGTGCTGTAATAGCAAGTGTTTCTGCATATATTGTAGTTACTATATTAAATCTTATAGCACTTAGAAGAAAAACTAAATGTAAAATAAGTATATATGATTCTTTTGTAAAACCAGGTTATGCTTCTGTTGCAATGATAGTTGTAGTTTTATTTAGCTATAATTTTATTATGGAAAGGTTAGATAGTAATAGTATTTCTTGCTTATTATCAATATTTATGGGTATTATTATATATATGATAGCTATTTTAATCTTTAAAGTATTTGAAGTTGATGAAATAAAGAATAGATTAGCAAGAAAATGATGTAAGGAGAGTACTATATGATAAAAATAGTTGGATTAGGACCAGGATCGCCAGATGCATTAACTATAGGAGCTGTTGAGGCTTTACAAGAAAGTAAAAACTTATATTTTAGAACGGAGAAGCATCCTACAGTTGATTATTTAAAGAATAGATTAGAAACTTTTAAAACTTGTGATAATTATTATGAAGAAGGAAGTAGTTTTGATGAAGTGTATTCTAATATCGCTAGAAGTATGATAGAAGAATATAAAATATCTGGAGAATTAGTATATGCAGTTCCAGGGCATCCTTTAGTTGCAGAAAGATCAGTTTTAAATTTAATTAATTTATGTAATGAAAACAATATTGAATATAAAATATTACCGGCAGTTAGCTTTGTAGATGCTATGATGGATAGATTACAAATAGATCCAATAGAAGGGTTAAAAATTATAGATGCCTTCGATATAAAAAATCAAATTTTAGATAAAAGAATTGGAACTATAATAACTCAAGTGTATAATCCGTTAATAGCATCAGAAGTTAAACTTGAATTACTAGAATATTATCATGATGAAACTGAAATCTATTATGTTAGAGCTGCAGGAATAGAAGGAGAAGAATCTATAAGAAAAATTCCAATATATGAACTTGATATGCAAGAAGATATAGATTATTTAACTTCTGTATATATCCCTAAAGATATAAATAACAAAAAAGATTTCTATGATTTAGTTGATACAATAGAAATTTTAAGAGGTGAAAATGGATGTGCTTGGGATAGAGAACAAACTCATGAAAGTATAAAGAATTCACTTTTAGAAGAAGCTTATGAAGTAATTGAGGCTATAGAAGATGATAATATAGATGGATTAATTGAAGAGTTAGGAGATGTTTTATTACAAGTTGTATTCCATTCAATTATAGGAAAAGAAGATGGATACTTTAACATATCAGATGTAATAGAAGCAATTACTTCTAAGATGATTTATAGACATCCGCATGTTTTTGGAGATGCAACTGCTAATAATTCAGAAGAAGTATTGGCAAATTGGGATGAATTAAAAAAGAAAGAGAAAAGTTATGAAACACTTACTGAAGAAATAAACGGAATAGCAAAAACATTACCAGCTTTAACAAAAGCGCATAAAGTGCAAAAGAAAGTTGCCAAAGTAGGGTTTGATTTTGAAAGTGTGGATGAAGCAGTTAAAAAGATTGAAGAAGAAATAAATGAAGTATTAGATGTATATAAAACCAATAATATGGAAAAAATAATAAATGAAGTTGGAGATTTATTATTTGCTTGTGTTAATGTATCTAGATTATTAAATGTAGATGAGGAAGAAGCATTAACCAAATCAACTAAAAAGTTCATAAAAAGATTTGGCTTTATTGAAGATAATGTATTAAAACAAGGAAAAGATTTAAAAAGTGTTACATTAGATGAAATGAATAGTTTATGGGAAACTTCTAAAAAGTACGATTAGTAAAGAAAAAAAGTGAATTTTCTGCAGTAATAGAAGGATTTTTGAAGTTTATGCAGAATATTTTTAAAGAGAATAACAAATTAATGACTATACTACAAGAAAAAGTTGTAATAAATATATTTTTATAGAAAAATACCCATATTACTATAGACTACTTTATAAAGTGGATATATAATAAGGTAATGTAGTTATAGTACATAATTAAAAATAGTTAACTACAATATTTTTAACTGTTTATTTAAGGAGGATGTAAATCGTGAATAAAGCAGAATTAATTACTAGCATGGCTGAAAAAAGCCAATTAACAAAGAAAGATGCAGAAACAGCTTTAAAGGCATTTATTGATTCAGTTCAAGAAGCTTTAGAAAATGGAGAAAAAGTTCAATTAGTTGGATTTGGTACTTTTGAAACTAGAGAAAGAGCAGCTAGAGAAGGAAGAAACCCAAGAACTAAAGAAACTATAAACATTCCAGCTTCAACTGTTCCAGTATTTAAAGCAGGAAAAGAGTTTAAAGAAAGAGTTAATAAGTAATTATAAATTTAAGCCCGAGTTATCTCGGGCTTTTTGATACACAAAAATACTTTGAATGTAAGGGGAAACAGAAATGAGATTAGATAAATACTTAAAAGTTTCAAGAATAATAAAAAGAAGAACAGTTGCAAAAGAAGCTTGTGAAGGTGGAAGAGTATCTATTAATGATAAAGTAGCAAAGCCATCAACTGATGTTAAAGAAGGAGATATAATTGAAATTACATTTGCAAATAGAAAATTAAAGGCAAAAATAGTAAACATAGCAGAACATGTAAGAAAAGAAAATGCTAAGGAAATGTATGAAATCTTAGAAGGTGTAGAAGACCAAGAATAATTTTTTAAAATACTTCATATATTTAATCAAGAAATATATGGAGGAATAGATAATGGAGAAAAAAATAGATAATAAAATTGAGGATAATAGAGGAAGCATTATACTAGAAAATAGAAAGAAGATGACATTAACTGGAGTAGAAGAAGTTATTAGTTTTGATGACGAAAAAATATTGCTTAACACCAAATTAGGAGCACTAACAATAAAAGGATTAAATTTAAAAATGAATAAATTAGATGTGCAGAATGGCGATGTAATGATAAATGGGGAAATATATTATATTGTCTATAGTGGAAAAGAAATAAAGAAAGAAAAGGAAAGCATAATAGGAAGGCTTTTCAAGTAGGAGGTTATTATGCCATTAGATACTAATATACAATTTAGCATTATATTGTATGCATTATTGGCAGGTATATTAACCGGCTTAATGTTTGATTTATATAGAATAATTAGAGGTAGCAAGGTGCCAAAAGCTATAATAGTAATAGAGGATACGTTGTTTTGGGTATTAGCTGCTATGATCATTTTTGCATTTCTCCTTTACACAAATTATGCATTCTTAGGAGTATATGTTTATACATTCATGTTGATATCCTTAGGATTATATATGAAATTTGTTAGCAATAAGTGTATAAGATTTGAATTAGAAGTAGTTAATGGAGTAGGTAAAGTGTTTAGAATTATTTTCAAAAATATTATATATCCATTTAAAATTATATTTTACAATATTACTGGGAAAAATAATTAGTATAAAAAATATCTTGAATTAAATATGTAGAGTGTTTACAATATATTTATAGAATGATATAAAAGAAGGGTACTAGATATTTATGAAAAAAAACATAAACCTTAAGGGAATTATTGTTGTTTTAATTGTAGGAGTTTTTAGTATATGCTTAATAAAGCAATTAACTGTACTAAGAAGGATAAAGAACGATATTGCTATTCAAACTCAAGAATTACAAGAGTTGAAGGAAAAAAATATTAAGTTGCAAGCAGAGCTAGATAGAGCTCAGAGTAATAATGAATATTTAGAAAAGTTAGCAAGAGAAAGATTAGGGCTAATAAAAGAAGGCGAGCAGCAAGTTATTCCAGATAACAATTCAGAATAGTATTGGTTTAAGTTTAAATTTCTATTAATGTGGTTATTATTATTAATAACATAGATTATTTAATTTTAAGGAGGATTCTTTGTAAAATGACCTTAATGGCAGGAAACATATTAGAGGGTACAGTGGTAAATATTACGAACTTCGGAGCTTTCGTAGAGATAGAAGGTAAAACAGGATTAGTTCATATTTCAGAAGTTGCAGATTCTTTTGTTAAGGATATAAGACAACATCTTAATGAACAAGATAAGGTTAAGGTAAAAGTTATATCTATAGATGATAATGGAAAGATCAGCTTATCTATAAAGCAAGCTAATGTTAAGAAAAAATCAGTTAAACCAGCAGAAATTGAATGGAAAACTGAAAAGAAAGCTGCTCCAGCAAATTTTGAAGATATAATGTCTAGATTCTTAAAAGATAGTGAAGAAAGACAACAAGACTTCAAAAAGCATCAAGAATTT
>UQQU01000052.1 GCA_900543325.1 uncultured Clostridium sp.
GTTAAAGTAGTGTATATTTCTTCTGTAATGAATGGCATTACTGGGTGTAATAATTTTAATCCTGTAGTTAATACAGTATATAATACGTTATAAACTACTCCCTTAGCTTTTTCATCATCACTAAAGAATACTGGCTTAACAAGTTCTATATACCAGTCACAGAATTCAGTCCACATAAAGTCATAAACCTTTTGAAGCGCAATACCTAACTCGTATTTTTCCATGTTTTCAGTTACTTCTTTAACTAAAGTATTCATTTGAGATAATATCCATCTATCAGCTAAGCTATATTCTTTACAGTCAGCATATTTATTCATTACTTCTTTATCTAAGTTCATCATAACGAATCTTGATGCATTCCACATCTTATTAGCAAAGTTTCTTGCTGCTTCAACTCTTTCAGGGATATATCTTATATCATTACCTGGAGAGTTACCAGTAACAAGCATGAATCTTAATGCGTCTGCACCATATTCATCAATAACTTCTAGTGGATCAACACCATTTCCTAACGACTTACTCATTTTTCTTCCTTCAGCATCTCTTATGATACCGTGGATTAATACTGTATCAAATGGAGTTTCTTCCATGTTGTGTATTCCAGAGAATATCATTCTAGCAACCCAGAAGAATATGATATCATATCCAGTAACTAAAACATTAGTTGGATAGAAGAAATCTAAGTCTTCTGTTTTTTCTGGCCAACCTAAAGTTGAGAAAGGCCATAATGCAGATGAGAACCAAGTATCAAGTACATCTTCATCTTGTCTTAAGTTTTCAGAACCACATTTTGAACACTTACATGGAGCATCAACTTCAACCATCATATGATTACAGTCATTACAGTAGAATACAGGTATTCTATGTCCCCACCATAATTGTCTTGAAATACACCAGTCTTGAATATTCTCCATCCAGTTGTAGTATATTTTATCAAATCTTTCTGGAACAAACTTAGTTTTTCCATTTCTAACTACATCTATAGCAGGTTTTGCTAAAGATTCCATCTTAACATACCATTGTTTTGAAACGATTGGCTCAACAACAGTTCCACATCTATCATGTGTTCCAACATTGTGAGTATGAGGTTTAACTTTAACAAGTAATCCTTGTTCATCTAAATCCTTAACCATTTGCTTTCTAGCTTCATATCTATCTAAACCTTGATATTTTCCACCTAACTCATTAATCACACCATGGTCATCCATTACTCTAATTATTGGAAGGTTATGTCTCTTACCAACTTCGAAATCGTTAGGATCATGTGCTGGCGTTATTTTAACTGCCCCTGTTCCAAATTCAATATCAACATAATCATCACCTACAACTGGTATTTCTCTATCAGTTAGTGGTAATTTTAATGTTTTACCTATTAAATGTTTAAATCTATCATCATTTGGGTTAACAGCAACTGCAGTATCTCCAAGTAATGTTTCTGGTCTTGTAGTAGCTATTTCTAAGTATCCTGAACCATCAGCTAGTGGATAATTAATATGCCAGAAGCTACCTTCTTTTTCTGCATATTCAATTTCTGCATCTGATAATGCTGTTGTACATTTTGGACACCAGTTTGTTATTCTATTTCCTTGATATATAAGCCCTTCGTTGTATAACTTAACGAATACAGTTCTTACAGCCTTATTTAAATTTTCATCCATTGTGAAAGCTTCTCTTGAGAAATCAGCAGAAACTCCCATTTTTTTAAGTTGCTCTCTTATGTGACCTCTATATTCATCAGACCATTCCCAAACTTTTTCTAGGAATGCTTCTCTTCCCATTTCTTTCTTAACTAAGCCTTGCTTTAATAATTCATTTTCAACTTTAACTTCAGTTGCTATAGAAGCATGGTCTTGTCCTGGTAACCATAAAGTACAGTATCCTTGCATTCTCTTAAATCTTATAAGCATATCTTGAAGTGTATTATCAAGAGCATGACCTAGGTGAAGTCTACCAGTTATATTTGGTGGTGGCATAACAATTGAAAATGGCTTCTTAGTCTTATCAACAACAGGAGTGAAATATTTCTTTTCTTCCCATGTTTTATAAATTCTTTCTTCAAATTCTTTTGGATTATACGTTGTGGCTAAATTCTTCTTTTCTTCCATCAATAAAACCTCCTGAATAGTTTTTTATATTTAAAGTTCTTATATTAAGACCACTTTACAAATTTAAAATAAATATTTAAATTACTATTTCATTCAATAAAATAAATACAAAATAGCATTACTTTAATTATAATATCCATAATTTTATTTTTAAGTCTATCTCCATATCATGGCAACTTCATATTTTTCTAGACATAAAAAAAGCCTTGGTCCTAAAAAAGGACGAAGACTCGCGGTACCACCTTTATTCCTACTAAGTAAATTAATTATCTACTTCTTATAGGCTCTTATTTTAATAACGACTAGAAAGCCGTCCTTGATTACTACTATTTCATCAAAGAAACTCAAAAGCTACCTTCAGGATATTTCATATAGAAGGCTTACAGCCTAGACCTTCCTCTCTTAATACGTCCTATTCCTTACTCCTCTTTATCACTGTTTTTAAATATTTATTTGTTCTTATATTATGATATTTTTATCTCTTTGTCAACAAATGTGTTGAAAATTTTAAATTTTTCTATTTCCCTATACTCTCAACAAACTCATCATAACTTTCTGGCTTACCATTTCCGAAAATAATCTTAAATTCATTTGTTTCTATATTTCTATAATTAATATAAGTTTTGTTCATGTCTAATCTAGATGTATCATTAAAATTAAACATCTTTAACACTTGTTCTTCACTTAAATTTTCACCTAATGTGCCAGACTTAGTAATTCCACTTAAGGTTACCAATTTATATGCTCCACATGGATTTAAATACTCTGTTTCACTTTTAGTATCACTTTCACTATCACAGCATTCATTATACTTACATTTTTCCTCATTGTTTAACTTTTCTTTATTATAGTAATATCCACAACAAGTACAAACCTTACTTATTCCATAAATATTATTTTCTACTCTTACTAATCCACCACAAATTTTACATTTCTCAATATTCAATACGTTATCCATTTCTTACCCCCATATATTCTTAATTATATTATTTATATTATTTATAATAAAAACATATGAGGTTATTTAATAATTTGCTCTAAAATTTATATGGCATTACTTATAAATAAATTTATTATCCTTAACATCTAAAGTTATTTCTCCACCATTACTTAAGCTTCCAAATAATATTTCATCAACTAACATTGGTTTAATCTCTTGATTTATAATTCTTATTATTTCTCTTGCACCATATTCCTGCGAAACACCTTTATTAGCCACGAAAGAAATACACTTATCATCAAAATTCACTTTAACGTTTTTCTTTAATAGTTGGTCATTAAATTTATTAAGCTCTTTTCTAGCAATATCTAATGCCATTTCATCATTTAAATGGTTAAACACAACTATTTTATCAAGCCTATTTCTAAACTCAGGGCTAAAGAATTTTTTAACCTCTTCCATTATAGCTTCACCTTTAATTACTCTTTCTCCGAAGCCAATAACACTCTTACCTATATTTTTTGCACCAGCATTTGAAGTCATAATTAAAACTACATTTCTAAAATCAGCTTTTCTTCCCTGATTATCACTTAAAGTAGCATAATCCATAACTTGAAGTAAAACATTTAATATATCTGGATGTGCCTTTTCAACTTCATCTAACAATAAAACACAATATGGATTTTTTCTAATTGTATCAGTTAAAAGTCCACCCTCTTCATATCCAACATATCCTGGAGGGGCTCCTATAAGTTTTGCAGCTGCGTGCTTTTCTGCATATTCACTCATATCAAATCTTATAAGCTTAACACCTAAACTTTCCGCTAAAGTTTTAGAAAGTTGAGTCTTACCAACCCCAGTAGGCCCTACAAATAAAAGTGAGCTTATAGGCTTGTTTTCTTCATTAAGTCCAGCTCTAGACATTTTAATACATCTTACAACTTCATGAATTGCTTTATTTTGCCCAAAGATGTTTTTTTCTAAATTATCTTCTAGTTCTTTTAAAGATGAAATTTCATCTTTCTCAACTGTATTCTTTGGTATATGACACACTTTTGATATAACTTCTTCAATTATTTTTTCATCAATTATCTTCTCATTAGAATCTTCTCTATTCATTGAAATATACGATCCAGCTTCGTCAATAATATCTATTGCTTTATCTGGTAAAAATCTATCATTTATATATTTACTACTTAATTCAACAGCTAGCTTAATTGCTTCATCAGTATATTTTACATTATGATAAGTTTCATAATTGCTCTTAAGTCCTTTAATGATTTTAATTGTTTCTTCTACTGAAGTTTCTTTAACTTCTATTGTTTGAAATCTTCTACTTAATGCTTTATCTTTCTCAAAATACTTCTTATACTCATCAAATGTTGTAGCTCCTATAAACTTTATCTTTCCATCCATTAAATATGGTTTTAAAAGATTAGATGTATCTAAAGAGCCACCACCAATTGAGCCTGCTCCTACGATTGTATGTATTTCATCAATATACACTATAGGATTTTCATGATTACTAATTTCATTTAGCACCTTTTTTATTCTTTCTTCAAAATCGCCCCTATACTTAGTTCCAGCTAAAGTCGCTCCAATATCTAAGGAGAAAATTTCTGCATTTTTTATCTTTCCAGGAACTTTTCCTTCATTTATAAGTCTTGCTAATCCAAGGGTTATAGCTGTTTTCCCTACCCCCGGCTCACCTACATGAATAGGGTTGTTTTTAGTTCTTCTACAAAGAATTTGTATTGTTCTATTTAATATATCATCTCTCCCTATAAGTGGGTCAGTATACTCATTTTTAACATATTCATTTAGATTACTGGTTAAATTTTTAATAAGTGATTCTTTTTTATTACCTTCTTTTTCTTCAATTACTAACTCTTCCCTATCATTTTCCTCATGGTTAACATAATAAGTATTTTCAATCCCATCATGACAAAGCTTATAAAGTAACTCTCTTTTTTCTATTCCCTGCTCTAATAAATAATACTGGGCATAACTATCTTCTAAGTCATAAATAGCAGATATCATATGCTCCATTGAAATACTATGACTACTTGCATAAATAGATTGTTCACTTGCTCTTAAAACAACTTGTTGAAAATTATAACTTTCTTGAACCTTTCCACTTTCATCTATTTCAATATAATTATTTAAATAATCTAATAAATCATTTCTAAGTTTATCAATATTACCTTCTAATTCTTCAATAACTTCAATAAATCTTTCTTGAAATGTTATTGCATATAATATATGCTCTGCAGTTACAAATTCATGATTATTATTTTTAGCAATTTCATATGCCTCAACTAAAATATTATTTACCTCTCTTGTTATTTCCATAAATTAAGCCTCCTCAATAGTTATATTAAAAGGAAAGCCTTCTTCCTTTGCCATTTCCAATGCCATAGCTACCTTTGTAGTAGCAATATCATAAGGATAGATTCCAACTATCCCTTTTCCCAGTTTATGAACATCCATCATTATTTTATTGGATGTGTTTATATCTTTTTTAAAAATTGTCATTAATATATTAACTACAAATTCCATAGTAGTAAAATCATCATTATGCATAACAACCTTGTAATCTCTTGGCTTTTTTACCTTTACCCTTTCCTTATTTATTGTTGCAACACCATTTTCCATATAATTATCTCCTATAAAATTACTATATAACTTCTTTTACTCTTATTATATTAATGATAATGATCAATATCAACACCACTGAACTACTTTAAAGTAATATAATTTATATACTATGAAGTAATAAATTTATAAAATAATTAAATTTTATAAAAAAATAGAGCATATCTAATTATTTAAATATGCCCTATTTTTCTATTTACTTAATCAATATAATTATTTATCTTGCATCCATTCATATGTCTTATAACTCTTTTTATTATGAGCATGAGCACCTATTTTTTCTCCATTTTCTATTCCAACTTCAGAATTCCCAGTTGGGTCAATTTTTCTTAATTCATTTTTAGACTTAGGTCTATCTTTAATTCTATTTTTATTATTATCCATAAATCTTACCTCATAACCTAATAATTAAATTTACTTTTTACTGCGTTAAATACTGGTTTAAAATACTCTTCATTTTCATCAAACAATTTAGTTAATTCTTCTTTAGCTTTAATGTATTTAGGATCATTTTCTTCACACTTTACAATTGCCCCAGATTCTTTATGAAACTTCATAAAAATCATAGGATGCTTTTTAGCAAAGGATTCCATCTCATCAATATGACGTTCTGGTTTCGATGCATTTTTTAACCATCTAAATACATAATCGTATTTATCCATATTCTCACTACCTTTATTTAAATCTTAAAGTCAGTTGGATCATATGTTTTTGCTTTAGGTTCTGCAAAGCATGCTTTTACACTTTCTACTTGCGGATTATGATTTACATTCTTATGTTGATGTTTTGTTTTTTTCATCTTGTTTCCCATAATATCACCTCATTAATATTCTTTCCCTATCCTTGTCTATTATCCTATTAGATGTTTTCCATTTGTTCTTGTTTTTAGTTTAATACTCATTTACGAGTATATTAAATAAAAGTATAATTTATATTTTTTTCTTATTAATCACTATTTCTATCTACAATCATATTATGTACTATGTGGTATTTAAACTAATGATTAAACTGAAAGTTAAAGGAACTACAGGATAATGATATCAATTTAGATGGTTATTATTATCAAAATATTGAATGTGACAGTAATATTTTTACCTTTGAAGTAGGTAATAAAAAAGAGCAATCCTCCTCTGATTTAATAACTATTAAGTTTATTTCAAAAAACGGTGCATAAATTATTAAAAAATGATATTGTAAGTTAATTTATTAAATTAATATGCTAAAATAAACCACAGTATAAAAATTTATATTTATATACTGTGGTTTCCATTTATAAAGTATTTTTCTTATAAAACGCATTATATATTTCTTTTGTATATCCGTAATCAATTAATACTAATCTATTTTTTATCTTACCCCAACTTGTAAATTTATATAAATCTGCCCAAACTAAATTATATCTATCATGAATTTCTCTAATAAGTTTATTATTACGTAACTCTCTTTTATTTTGTATTTTAAAATAATTTAATAGTTCTCTTTCACTTTTAATATTATTAGCTTTTTTCATAATTAAATATCTATAATCATCAGATATAAAATAAACTTTTGCAAGTAAAAAAGAATTGTCATCATTCGAAATTAAAAACTCAGCTTTATTTTGTGCGATTCCTCTAATATTTCTAGCAATTTTTATTACAAACCCATTATCTAAATCATATACCTCTCTTGCTGAACCTGCACCTATATATCTATACATTCCACATTCTATTTCATATAAAATCTGATAAATATCAATATACATACTAAGCACCTACTCTTTTGTATAAAATTAGAGTACTTATTAAAGTACTCTACATATTTATATTATTCAATTACTAATTAATATGTTCTTATATATTAATTGATAATTATCAACATATTCTTACTAATATTTCACCTTCTGGCATATTTATGATTCTTCTTCCACCAATATTAGTCTTTAAATACAACTTATTTTTCCCATCACTTATTGCTTCTCCTAATAAAATAGAATCTTTTCCCACTGAGTTCTTTTTCATTATATTTAATACATTATCGGCATCCTTCTCATCTACTATTACAACTAACTTACCTTCATTAGCAATAAATAATGGATCAAGACCTAAAATTTCGCACATAGCAGCTACTTCTGGTTTTACAGGTATAAAATCTTCTTCTATTTCCATACTAATATTGCTATGTTCTATAATTTCATTTAAAGTAGTTGCTAATCCACCTCTAGTAGGATCTCTTAAAACTCTAACATTATTGCTAACAGATAATATATCTTCAATTAATTTATTTAATAAACAACAATCACTTTTAATATTACTTTGAAACCCCAAATTTTCTCTTTTATTCATAATACACATACCATGGTCACCTAAAGTACCACTTATTATTATTTTATCACCATCTTTTACTTTATCTCCACCTAAGTAAGTTTTATCTTCTTCAATTATCCCAATTCCAGTAGTATTAATATAAATTTTATCACAACTGCCCTTTTCCACCACCTTTGTATCTCCAGTAACAATTTTAACACCAGCTTCATTAGCTGTTTTAGACATAGATTGTACAATTTTTTCAAGGTCATCAATAGGTAATCCTTCTTCTATTATAAATCCAGCAGATATATATAAAGGCTTTGCCCCACTCATACATATATCGTTTATAGTACCACAAATAGCTAACTTTCCTATATCTCCACCTTCAAAAAATATAGGATTTATTACAAAAGAATCTGTAGACATTGCTATTTTCCCATTTATAACTGGTAAAACACTAGAATCATTTTTTTGTAATAAAAATTCATTATTAAAATATTTATAAAATAATTTATCTATTAATTTATTAGTTGCTTTACCTCCACTACCATGTGATAAAGTTATTATCTCCATATAAACCACCTCTCATAGTTTTATAATTTATCTATATTTATAAAATGCCGAACAAGTCCCCTCTTCTGATACCATACATGCTCCAATAGGATTTAATGGAGTGCATACAACTCCAAACAATTTACATTCAGTTGGTTCTTTAATTCCCATTAACACATCCCCACAAGAACATCCGTTATTTTCATAACTTTCTTTCATATTCATTTCAAACTTAGATAACACATCAAATTTTCTATATTCAGCTTTTAATTTTAATCCAGCATTATTAACTTTTCCTAATCCCCGCCAAGTACTTTCAGTTGAAGTAAATATACTATTTAATAACTTATTAGCTTCTTTATTTCCCTCATCTTTTACTAATCTACTATATAAATTTACTAATCCATATTCATTCCTTTCTCTCATCTCAATTAACATATATATAGATGCTAAAATATCATTTACTTCAAACCCACTAATAACCATTGGAATTTTATACTTATTTGCTATCTCTACAAATGGTTTTTCTCCTATTATAGTTGCAACATTGCCTGGACATAAAAATCCATCTATCTTAACATTTGGATTCAAAACTAAAGCTTCCATTGCCTCTGGCATTGTCTTTAAACTATTTAATATTGAATAATTTCTTATTCCTTGCTCTTTTGCTATTTTTATACTAAGAGCTATTATAGGTGCAGTAGTCTCAAATCCAATTGATAAAAATATCACCTCTTTATCACTATTTTCCTTTGCTATTTTTATACTATCTAAAGGTGAATATACAATTCTTATATCTCTTCCTTTAGCCTTTTCTTTCGCCAAGTTACTCTCACTCCCTGGAACTCTAATCAAATCACCAAATGTAGTTATTATTACATCATTTCTTTTAGACAACTCTATAGCAGTATCTACATATCCCTGTGGTGTTACACAAACTGGACATCCTGGACCATTTATAAGCCTAATATTATCACTTAAAACCTCTTTTAAGCCACTTTTTAATATTACATTTGTATGGGTTCCACAAACCTCCATAATAGAAATTTTAAAGTTAGCTTTACTATTTATATTGTTTAATAAATTTTTAGATATAGTATTATTTTTCAACTCTTTTAATATGTCCATTAAAGTTACACTCCTCTATAGCATCACTTAGCTCCTTAAATATATCTAAAGTTTCCCTAGCATAATTTTCATCAATTTTTTGAATTGCACATCCTGCATGAACCAATACATAATCTCCTACCTTAGGATCTTCAATAAACATTATATTTACTTTTACGTTAACCCCATTGTAATTTACAATAGCATCACCTTCTAATATCTCCTCAATCCTTGCTGGAATTGCTATACACATAACTCTCCCCCCTTAATTCTTCTTTTACTAATTCATTGGCAATTATTAACTGACCTAAACTTACTCCACTATCATTACAAGGAATTATTTTATGAGTTGCTATATTAAATTTATATTGCTCTAATCCTTTAACAACTCCTTTAAATAATATTTCATTTTGAAAAACACCACCACTAATAACTACAGTATTGATATTGGTTTTTTCTCTAATATATAAAGCCATTTCAATGGTGCTTTTTATTATAGTATTATGAAACTTTCTTGCTATAATACTATTATTAACTTTATTATCAATATCACAAATAATACCTTTTATAATATTATTAAAACCTAAAATAAATTTTCCTTCATTCTCTTGAATTTCAAATTCATAGCTTTCATTATTTTTTTCAGTACATATATTTTCAAGACTAATTGCAGCTTCTCCCTCAAAAGTAATTGCACTAGTAAAGCCTAATGTGGCATAAACCCCATCAAATAATCGTCCCATACTAGATGTCTTTGGAGAATTTATTTTTCTATCAATCATAGTTCTTATTATGTTATACTCTTTATCTTTTAAATGTTTTGGTATAAACTCATTAAACTGATCCTTAAACACCTTATAAATTAATGAAAGTGCTATTCTCCAGGGTTCTTTAACTGACTTATCCCCACCTGGTAAATAAAATTCATCTAAATGTCCTATTCTTTTAAATTCCCTCTTATTACATATGAAGAATTCTCCTCCCCATATACTTTTATCTTCACCATATCCAGTTCCATCAAAGGCAATTCCAATAACATCTGTATTTATATTATTTTCAGCCATACAACTTACAATATGGCTATGATGATGTTGAGTCTCTATTACTTTAATATCACCATTTATATTTAAAATTTCTTCTAACTTAATCTTCTTATATTCAAAATCTGGATGCTTATCATATACTAAAATATTTGGAATAACATTATATATTTTACTAAAATGTTTTATTACCTTTTCTAAAGAATTTATTGTTTCAATATTCTTTAAATCCCCTATATATTGACTGATAAAAATGTCATTTTTATTACTTAAAGAAATTGTATTTTTAAGTTCTGAACCTAATGCCAATATTTCTGTAACTGTATTTATATTTAATGTATATGGCGAATAACCTCTTCCAAGCCTAATAACTCTCTCTTCATCCAAAACAATTTTACTTACTGAATCATCAACTCTCATATAAATATCTCTATTATGCATAAAAAAATAGTCCACAATATTATTTAACTTTTTAATTGCATCATTATTTTTATATATAATTGGTTCTCCACTAATATTAGCACTAGTCATAACTAAACTATCTAATTCATCATCAAATAACAAATAATGTAATGGCGTATAGGGTAACATAACTCCTACTTTTCTATTATTTGGTGATAAATTTTCTGGAAAGCTATTTTGATCTTTTTTATCCAAAAGCACAATAGGTCTTTTATTACTTTTTAATAATTCCTCTTCATCTTTCTTTAAAATACAATACTTTTTTACAGTTTCTATATCCTTTATCATTACCGCTAATGGCTTATTAGGTCTATGTTTTCTTTCTCTTAATATTTTGATTGTCTCTTCACTTTTACTATTACAAACTAGATTAAAACCACCTATTCCCTTAACAGCAAATATATTGCCTTGTTTTAGTAAACTTATTGCTTTACTGAAATAATCAGTAGATTTTATTTCAGTATTATATTTATCTATAATATATACCCTTGGCCCACATTCAGGACATGCATTTGGTTGTGCATGAAATCTTCTATTATCGGGATTACCATATTCCTTTTTACATTTATTACACATTTCAAAATCATACATTGTAGTGGAAATTCTATCATAAGGTAAAGATTTTATTATTGAAAACCTTGGCCCACAATTTGTACAATTAGTAAAAGGATATCTATATCGTCTGTTGTTCTTATCAAATATTTCCTTACTGCATTGTGAACATATTGAATAATCCGGTGGAATATATGTTATTGCACTTAAATTATTATTACTCTCTTTTATAAGAAAATCTTCATAATGTGCAATATCTTTATTCATTATATTAATTGAAGTAATCTTTGATAAAATAGGCGGATTGTTATTTAACTCATTTATAAAATTATTAAGATTCTTTTCATCACCTTCAATATCTATCATTACACCTTTACTTGTATTATTTACCCACCCAACTAAATTATTTAATTTTGCTAATTTATAAACAAATGGTCTGAAACCAACACCTTGAACTATTCCTTTTATCTCAATAAACTTTCTATTTTTCTTCATATATTTTATCCTCTAATACTTCATCTTAATTTCTAATTATAGTTACAAAATAATTATATCACTTTTTTGATATTTTTACATTTTAAGGTAATTATCTATAAAAAAATAAGACCCATTAGCTATCATACTAGTTTTTAAACTTTTAATGATATCTAATAAGTCTTATTATATTTTTAGTTTTCTCTCCACTTTGTCCTATTAATTAAATCTTCAACTAATTTATGACTCATTTCTGGATTTATTGTTTCTTCATGAGTAATTGTTATTATTGACATGGCAACTGAATACTTAAGTGTATCCTTAATATTTAAGTTGTTCATATATCCATATCCTATTCCAGCTACAAAGGAATCTCCAGCTCCAGTTACATTTTTTACCTTTATTGGCTCGCAACAAGCTAATGTTCCTTCTTCACCTTCACTAGTTATATAATATATTCCATCTGCATCTAAACTAATAAATACATTCTTTACTCCTTGTTCTATAAAGAATCTACCTGCTTTTCTTAAATCATCATTAGTTTCAATTTTAAATCCACATAAAGCTTCTGTCTCAAATCTATTTGGCTTTATAGTATGGAAGTATTTTATTAAATGACGAATATTTTTTGCTTTTTTTGCAGATACAGGATCTAAGATAAATTTACTTTTACCTTGGTATTTTTTTAATATGTACTCTAATAAAGCTGGATTATCTGAATCAACAATTGTGTATTCAGCATTTTCAAAAACTTCATGCTTTCCATCTACAAATCTTTCATCCATCTTATTTAAACTTTCCATATCTACAACTGCAGATTCCATCTCTCCTTGATGGTTTAATATTGCTAGATATGTAGGAGTGCTTTCCCCTTCTAAGAAAAGAGAATTCTCCATATTATATCCAAGTCTTCTAGAGTGCTCTAAAATACTCTTACCATTTTCATCGTCTCCTAAGGTAGAAATAAACTGTGTATTTACTCCAACTCTTGCTAGATTTTCAGCAATATTTCTACAAACGCCCCCAAAAGATATTTTTATATGCCCCGGAATTGAATCTCTTTGTGCATAGCTTCTTCCACAGAAGCCAAAAATATCAACTATTGATGCCCCTAAAACTAATATATATGGATTATTATCATTCATACTATCTCTCCTGCTACAAATTTAACGTATTAAAATATAAATACATTATATTAAAGACAAGAAAAAAAATAAAGAGAAAAATAAAAAAAATGTCGAATTTTTTATTTCTCTTTATTTTTATACTTCGTATTCTATATATTATTAGTTGTTAAATTATTTATATCTATTTTTATTTCCTTACTACATTTATATCCTGTTTGTGTTACATTCATATTTTTAAATGCAACGGACATCATTAATTTAATTCTATTTAATTGATTAACCTCTGATGCTCCTGGATCATAATCTATTGCTACAATATTAGCAAATGGATATTTGGCCTTTAGAGCTTTTATCATACCTTTTCCTGTAACATGATTAGGTAAACAAGCAAATGGTTGAATACATACTATATTATTTACATCACTTTCAATTAATTCAATCATCTCTCCAGTCAATAACCATCCTTCACCAGTTTGATTACCTAATGAAACTACTTTTGATGCCTTTTCTGCAAGATTACTTATAGAAGTTGGATTTCCAAATCTTTCACTTTTTTGTAGCTCTTTTATTACAACTTTTCTAAATGACTCAATATAAGTAATAGCTATACTGCATGCTGTTTTAACAATATTACTTCTAGATAAATATTTACTTTTAAATTCAGAGTTATAACAACAATATAAAAAGAAGTCTAATAATTCAGGAACTACAACTTCTGCTCCTTCACTTTCTAAAACATCAACAATATTATTATTTGCTGTTGGATGGTACTTAACAAGTATTTCCCCTACAACTCCAACTTTAGGTTTTATAATATCATTTATTTCTAATTTATCAAATGCTTCTACTATATTTTTTACATTTTCATCCATCTCCCTTTTATTACCATTAGAAACATTTGCAAATGCTTTTTCTCTCCAAAATTCATATAATTCGTTTGCAGATCCTGGAACTTTTTCATAAGGTCTTACTCTATAAAGTACTCTCATAAATAAATCTCCATATATAATTCCCATCATAAGTTTTTTAATAAAAGAATAGCTTATGCTGAATCCTGGTTGTTTTTCCATTCCTAGTACATTTAATGATATTATAGGTACATCTTCAAAACCTGCTTCTCTTAATCCTTTCTTTAAAAAACCTATATAATTAGTTGCTCTGCATCCACCACCAGTTTGGCTTATTATTACAGCAGTTTTTTTAGGATCATATTTTCCAGACTTTAATGCTCTTATCATTTGCCCTATTACTAAAATAGATGGATAACATGCATCATTATTAACATACTTTATACCTTCTTCTATGGCTTCTTTATCATTTGCAGGTAATACATCCAGATTGTATCCTTCTGTCCTAGCCGCCTTTTCTATAAACTGAAAATGCATTGGAGACATTTGAGGCGCAAGAATTGTCCAATCTTTCTTCATTTCCTTGGTAAATAAAACCTTAGTATATTTGTTATCAATAGTCTTAGGTTCTATTTTATTTTTTTCTCTTTCTTCCATAGCTGCTTTTAATGATCTAATTCTAATTTTTACTGCTCCTAAATTACTTCCTTCATCTATTTTTATTAATGTATACATCTTACCTTTTGATGCTAATATCTCTGAAACCTGATCACTTGTTACCGCATCTAATCCACATCCAAAAGAAGTAAGTTGTACTAATTCTAAATCATTTCTTTCCTTAACAAAAGCTGCTGCTCTATAAAGCCTAGTATGATACATCCACTGATCTACTACCCTAATAGGCCTATCTAAATTTCCTAAGTGTGCTACACTATCTTCAGTGAATACAGCCATATTATATGAAGTAATTATATCTGTTAAACCATGATTTATTTCTTGATCTATATGATAAGGTCGTCCACTTAAAACTATTCCCTTCATATTATTTTCTTCGATATACTTTAATGTTTCTTCACCTTTTTTTCTTATATCATTTATTACCTTTTCTCTTTCATCAAATGCGGAATCTACAGCCATTTTAGCTTCTTTCATAGTTATATTATAATCTTTAAATACATCATATATTCTCTTATATAACTTTTCCTTATTATCTAGAGATAAAAATGGTGAAATATATTTTATACCTTCTACATTCAACTGATCTATATTATTTTTTATAACTTCAGGATATGATGTAACAACTGGACAATTATAATGGTTATTTGCCTTATTATCCTCTTTGTATTCATAAGGTATACAAGGATAAAATATAGTCTTTATTCCCCTATCTATCAATGACATTATATGACCATGACTTAATTTTGCTGGATAACATACTGATTCTGATGGTATTGTCTCTATTCCTAAATTAAATATCTTCTTACTTGAAAATGGAGAAATTATAACTCTAAATTTTAGTTCTGTTAAAAGTGTAAACCAAAATGGATAATTCTCATAAATATTTAAAGCTCTTGGTATACCAATTTCACCGCGTATTGCATCTTCTTTTGCTAATGGTTTATAATTAAAAATTCTTGCTAATTTATATTTATATAAATTAGGAACCTCTAACTTTTTAGCACTATTCCCTAATGGTCTTTCACATCTATTTCCTGTAATATATTTTTCTTCATTATCAAACTTATTGATAGTCAATAAACAGTTATTACCACACCCCCCACATCTAGAACAAGTGGTTTTAAAGTGAAATCTTTCTAGCTTATCCTCGCCTATTAAAGTAGATACCTCACCTTCTTTATAGTTTTCTTTACTAATTAATGCAGCTCCATAAGCACCCATTAATCCAGCTATATCCGGTCTCATAACATTAGCACCTGTTAACTTTTCAAAACTTCTTAATACACCATCGTTATAAAAGGTTCCACCTTGTACAATTATATTTTTACCCAATTCATCAAAATTTCTAATTTTTATAACTTTATATAGTGCATTTTTTATAACTGAATAACATAGGCCTGCTGAGATATCTCCAACACTAGCACCTTCTTTTTGAACTTGCTTTACTTTAGAATTCATAAATACCGTACACCTAGAACCTAAGTCAACTGGCTTTTTAGCTTTAATTGAAAGCTTTGCAAATTCATCTATTGAAATATTTAACGATTTACTAAATCCTTCTATAAATGAACCACACCCTGATGAGCATGCTTCATTTAATAAAATATTGTTTATTACTCCATCCTTAATCATTAAAGCCTTCATATCTTGTCCACCAATATCTAAAATAAAATCTACATTGGGCATAAATGATTTAGCACCTTTAAAATGACAAACTGTTTCTATCTCTCCTATATCTACTCCTAAAGCTGCTTTTATTAATCCTTCTCCATATCCAGTTACTGTAACCTTACCTATAGTTATGTTATTACTAAGCTTTTTATATAAATCTTTCAATATATCAACTGTTTTATTTAATGGACTTCCTTCATTATTGTTATAGCTAGAATATAATAATTCATTATTTTCACCTATTACTGCTAACTTAGTAGTTGTAGAACCTGCATCTATACCAATAAACACATTTCCCCTATAATTTGATATTTCCCCTCTTTTTACCCTATTACCCGAATGCCTATTTAAAAATTCTAAGTATTCTTTTTCATCTTCAAATAATGGTGGTAAATTATCATGTACTATATCTTTATAATTAACCTTATCTAAATTTTCTATTAACTGAGCTAATGTTATTGTTTCTTTAGTATCTGCTAATAGTGCTGCGCCAATAGCAACATATAACTCTGAATTTTTAGGTATAATATATTCACCTTCCTTTAAATTCAAAGTTTCTATAAATCTTTTTGTTAACCCATCAAGAAAATGTAATGGACCTCCTAAAAAAGCTACATTTCCACGTATTGGTTTACCGCATGCTAGTCCACTTATTGTTTGATTTACAACAGCTTGAAAAATAGAAGCTGCAATATCACTTCTCTTTGCTCCTTCATTAATAAGTGGCTGAACATCTGTCTTTGCAAATACACCACATCTTGACGCTATTGGATATATAATAGTTGAATCTTTTGATAGCTCATTTAATCCCTTTGCATCTGTATTCAATAATATTGCCATTTGATCAATAAATGCACCTGTTCCACCAGCACAAGTTCCATTCATTCTTTGATCTACTCCATCTTTTAAGTATGTTATTTTTGCATCTTCACCTCCAAGTTCAATTACAACATCAGTTTTATGTAAAAACTCTTCAACAGCTTTTGTACAAGATATAACTTCTTGTTGAAAGTCAGCCTTTAACCACTCTGATGCTGCAATTCCTCCTGAACCTGTAACAGTTACTCTTAAATTAACATTACCTATTTTATCAATACATTCTTTTAATGCTTGTTTTAAAGCAGTTTTAATATCTGAAAAGTGTCTTTTATAATCACTATATATTACTTTATTGTAATAATTTAAAACTACGACTTTTATTGTTGTTGAACCTACATCTACTCCTAATTTAAAACATTTCATTCTTACCACTCTTCCTAATCTTTTTTACACATGACTATTATACCATATTTTTACTTTTATTCCATATTATTAACATAAGAATTTTTTATGAATAATATTATATTTTATAGACAATAATTAAAATAATACAGTAACTACTTAGGAGGGTATTATGAGCTACTTCAATGAAGGAAATAAATATTATAATAATAAAGATTATTCTAAAGCAATTGAAAACTATATAGAATCAATTGAGGCTGGTGAAAATGAAAGTTGTGCTTATTATAATGCTGGTGTATGCTATATAAAACTTAAAGATTTTAACTCTGCTATAGATATGTTAAAAAAAGCATTAAGCATACAAAAGGAAAGTAAATACTATTTTAATTTAGCATACTGCTACGCAATGCTAGAAAATACTAATAAAGCATTAATTTATTTTAATAGAGCGTGGGCTTTAGATGCTTCAGATAAGGATTGTGAAAAAGCAATAAACTTAATAATGTCTAAAAATAAAAAAGCGCTATAAAAGCGCTTTTACTTTACCACTCTCCTGCAATACTATCAATAATATGGTCTTCATAAAAATCATCATTATTAAAATAATCACCTGCATAGTAAAAAGTAGTATCTAATGGTATCCATTTATCAATTTCACTTATATATACTTCATTCCATGCATGTGGTCCGTATTGTGATCCATCATATGCAGTTCCTGTTAATAATCTAACCTTTAAGTCTACTGCCCTTGCCATGGCTACATAAAGACATGAATAATCAAAGCAAATTCCACTTCTATTATTAAAGGCTGTTATTGCTCCACTATCCTCTACCTTTTCATTATTTAATGCTTTTTCTGCCCTATCATAATCATACTGCAAATTGCTACCTATCCACGAATATAATATTCGTGCTTTATCAATATCATTGGTAACATTTTTAGTTAATTCCATTGCCATAGTGTCAATTTTATCAGTAGATTTAATTCCCTCTTCTAATGTTACTCCATTATAATATATCACTATATTACTAGCTGGAAGAAAATTCTCAACTATTTCTTCTGTAAGCTTACTTGTATTTCTTGCCAATATATCTGCTAATCCATCATATATCTTATTTTCATTAAATATTTCTACTTTATTATAAATTCCTATTGTATTATTATAAGTAATTATACCTACAAAAATAATTGATAAAAGTATAATGCTCTTTATAATTCCCAAAGCAGATGATAACAGTACTAGTAGAACACTATTTTGTCTATTTAACTTTGAAAACATAGGAATTAAAATTGACTTTAAAACCTTGTATAAAATAATTTGAATCATAAAGAATAAAACTACAAGTAATGCAATTTTAAAAATATCATTATATATTCCACTTAGCTTAAAACTTGCCGTAGCTATCTTTGTAATACTTTCAAGTATTAAATCTATTTTTAAAGCTATCAATAAAATACTTACCAATATAGAAAAATAATAAAGAACCCTTTCTAATGAAAAATTTACTGTTCGTCTTTTAAGCGTCTTTTCTACACTACTAGTAATACCTAATATTATTACAAATAAACATATAGCATAAGAGAGCATTTCCTTCATTAAGATTTCTCCTTTATTCCAAATCTTCTGATTTGACTACAGACTTAACAACATCTTTAATCAAATCATAATCATACCCCTTCCCCATTAAAAATCTAAATAATTTTTGTGATAATTTATAATCATCACTTTCTCTTTTACATAAAACATTGTATTTTTTTAATGCCATCTCATGTACAACTTCTTTTATTTCATCTTTATCTAATTTTTCTAGTTCTTCCTCAATTATATTTTCATCTATTCCCTTTTGCATAAGTGTATATTTAATCTTCTTTTTTCCTTGATTTTTAGACCTGTCTTTTATATACATCTTTGCATAAGTTATGTCGTTTAATAAATTATACTCTCTCAAAAAATTTATTGTTCGTTTAATTATATGGTCTTCATATCCCTTTAATGCTAACTTATCTCTTAACTCTTTTTCACTTTTATAAGTTCTTTCAATTATTCTGAGAGCTGAATTTTTACACTTTATATAATTATCTTCATCTGCTAGCTTTTTTAAACTTTCAACATTAATTTGATCCTTAACTTTTAAGTTTTCCTTATAAACTAATTCTGCACTTATAGAAAAAGCATACTCCTCATCAATATAAATATTTACTCTTTCTTTATTTCTTTTACCTAATTCAATTTTAGTTATTATATTCATAATTATTGCCACCTTATGAAGATTTTAATATATGAATAGTAGGATTATTTAACACTTTATTTGCTACCTCGTATATTTCATCAGCAGTTATTGTATTTAAACTATCCATATCTTTTAAAAATTCAAATATATCTTCGCCTTCTAAACTTTGACTTAATATATAGCTACATAACTCAACTGAATCTTCTAATGTAGATATAACTGCAGTTTTATGAACTTTCTTCATTATATTTAAATCATTCTCTCCAATTATTATTTTTCTAAACTTAATATCTTTAAAAATATCTTCAATTGCACTAGCTGCATCATCAATATCTTCTTCATCAACAGCAGTGTACACATATAAAGTTCTTACATTTTGAGTAATATCTAAATGTGAGTATATATCATATGCTAATCCCCTATTTTCTCTTACTTCTCTAAATAATAAAGAATTGGCACTCTCTCCTAACCTATGATTTAATATTCTTAAAGGTAGTTCATACTTTTTATCTAGATCATAAAATGTAAATAAATAAATTATGGTACAAAGTTCTATATTATCTTTAGTTGTTACCTTTTTTATGTTCCTATTTTTTTCATCTTTAACTACTAACTTAATACTTTCCTTTGGTTCCCACTTACTAAAATGCTTTGAGATTTCCTCAAAAGCCTCTTCATGAGATAATGATGATACCATAGTTATCAATGCATTATTAGGTATATAATATTTTTTATAATACTGATAAAGTTCTTTTCTAGTAAAAGATTTTACATTTTCATCTAGCCCTGCAACATCATATCTTAAAGCACTTTGCTTAAATGCTACTTCATTTATTTTTTTAAAGCTAAAATCTTCCACGCTATCTTTACTTGATCTTATCTCTGCTAATATTACTCCTCTTTCTTTTTCAACCTCTTCTTCTGGAAACTTAGAGCAAATTAACATATCACTTAATATTTCTATAGCACTTTTTAATTCTTCTTCTAAGCAACTTATAGAATAAACTGTTTGAGAAAAATCTGTATATGCATTATATTCTCCACCTAAAGCTTCTAAATCATCATTTAACTTTTGGAATGTTCTGTTTTCAGTTCCCTTAAATAACATGTGCTCTATATAATGAGAAATTCCCTTTTCACTTAAATTCTCATTTAAGGCTCCAACTTTTACACCTATGTTAATTGATGAGATTTGGGTATCTTTCTTTATTGTTATCACTTCTAAACCATTTTCTAATTTATGCTTTTTTACATCAAAATTTATTTTTACCATCGCATCTACCTTCCCCCATCTATATAATTCTATCTAGAATTATAATATAATATGTTTGATAGGTAATTACAACCTAATAATATTTCCACACCTCATATAATTCCTTAGAATATAGTTTTTATATGAATTATTTTATATCATAGTTTATAATTAAATAATAATGTTTTATAATTTATGTAATAAACTATTTTTAAAGGAGGCATTATGAACAAAACAATATTAATAATAGAAGATGAATTAAAAATAAGATTTCTTTTAAGAGATTATTTAAAAACAGAAGGATTTAACGTTTTAGAAGCTTCTGATGGTGATGAAGGATTATTTGTTTTTAAAAACAATAAAGTGGATCTTATACTTTTAGATATAATGATGCCGAAAATCGATGGAATAACAGTATTGGAAACTATTAGAACAGTATCTAATCTTCCAATAATTTTACTAACAGCTAAAGGTCAAGAAGAGGATAAGCTATTTGGATATGAAATGGGTGCCGATGATTATGTAACAAAACCTTTTTCTCCTAAAATATTAATTGCCAAAATAAAAGCTTTATTAAAAAGAACTGTTTCTGATGAAGATGATTTTAATCCTACTCAAAACTACAACGGCTTAACTATAAACAAGCTAGCCCACGAAGTAAAAATTAATAATGAAACATTAACACTTTCTCCAAAAGAATTTGAACTTTTAGTTTACTTATCTGATAATATGGGCATAGCTTTAAGTAGAGATACAATACTAGATAACGTTTGGGGCATAGATTACTATGGCGACTTACGAACTGTAGATACAAATATTAAAAGACTACGTGAAAAACTTGGGGAAAAATCTAATTATATTGTAACAGTTAGAGGAAGTGGCTATAAATTTGAGGTTCAAAATGAAAAATAGTATTTCAAAAAGAATAACATTAATAACCTTTGGACTTATATCATTGGTCTTTTTACTTACCTTTCTATTTCAAAATATGTTTTTTGAAGAATTTTATCTATCAAAAAAGACTGAATCATTGATATTAGATGTTAAAAGAATTAAAACTTTATATTCTTATCAAAATTTTAATTCAAGTAATTTAAATAACGCATTAATAAACTATGAAGAAAAAAACAATTCACGTATTGCCATATTTTCTTTAGATGGTAGTATTGAATATTTATCATATTTTGATAAAAGTAATATTGAAGATATGAAATCACTTACAGATTTTTGCTCTGAGTTATTATCGAATAATGAATTAATTCAAGAAGTTTTATCAACTAATAAAATACAAAGTACTATTTTTACTAATAAATATAGTAATTATAAAAAAATAGGTATAATATCATCAATGTCTCTTCAAAGTGAAAATGACTCTATACTTATTTCAGTATCATCTGTTCAGCCAATAAAAGAAGCATCAAGTGTGATTCGCAGTTTTTATTTTTATTTATTTATAGGATTTTTGATTTTAGCTATTTTCTTATCTAGAATCTATTCAAAACTAATAAGCAAACCCCTTATTAAGTTAAATAATGTTGCTAAACGAATGTCTACTCTTGATTTTGATGCTAAATGTGAAGTAAATTCTGATGATGAAATTGGAAACCTAGCTAGCACACTTAACTTCTTATCATCAAATCTTGAAAATTCACTGCAAACATTGCAAGAAAAGAATAATCAATTGGAAAGAGATATTGAAAAAGAAAGAAACCTTGAAAATATGAGAAAAGACTTTGTATCTAGTGTTAGTCATGATTTAAAAACACCACTTGGAATAATTAGTGGTTATGCTGAAGGTTTAAAAGATGGAATTGTTTCTGGTAAGGATGCAGAAGTCTATCTTGAAACAATAATAGATGAAGCAACTAAAATGAATCTTCTTTTAACAAACATGCTTGATTTATCAAAGCTTGAATCAGATACCATTAATTTAAACTTAGAATCATTTAATATAGTAAGACTAATTCAAGGTATGATAAAAAGATTTTCATTGGAATTACAAAATAAAGAACTAAAGATTATATTTAATTTACCTGAATATGCATATGTAGAAGGCGATATTATGACATTAGAAAGAGTTGTTCAAAACCTAATATCTAATGCAATAAAATATACTCCTAGAGGGAATGAAATTATTATATCTGTTGTTGAAAGTGAAAGAATGTACTTAATTTCAATTGAAAATAAAGGAATTACTATTCCTACTAAAGAGCTTGATAATGTTTTTGCAAAATTCTATAGACTTGATAAGTCTGGCGATAGAACTAAAAACAGTTATGGTCTTGGATTAGCTACAGTAAAGAGAATCTTAACACTTCACAATAGTCATTTTTCATTAAATAATGGTGAAAATAGTGTTATATTCAGCTTTACACTGAAAAAGCAAGATCTAATAATATCCGATGACTTTGAATAATATTACGCACATAGTGAGAACGAAAAATGGAATATTACTTTTCCGGGAAGGAGTGAAATTTTCGCTAAGAATTTATATAATTGATTCCGTAAAATTAGCGTTAAGAAGCTGAGGCGATAGTTAGGAGCTTCGAAGCTTTAGCTAATTTTATGGAAATAATAATATAAATTCTTAGCGAAATTATAT
>UQQU01000053.1 GCA_900543325.1 uncultured Clostridium sp.
CTTGATATATAAAGAATTTAAAAGAAAAGTAGTGTAAAAAACTTTACACTAACATATAAAAATAGGAGAAGAAATTATGAATCATAAAAGGAAGGTTGCTGAAGCTATAAGAGAACAGATTGATATAGATTTACATGCTATAGAAGAATTAATAGAAATTCCACCAAACACAGAAATGGGGGATTATGCATTTCCCTGCTTTCAATTGGCTAAGATTTTTAGAAAAGATCCTAATATTATTGCTGAAAAACTAAAGAGGACGTTAAAGCAAGATGGATTTGAAAAAGTACAAAATTTGGGGGCATATGTAAACTTCTTTATTGATAAAAATGAATTTATAAAAAGGACTTTAGAAAAAATACTATCAGATGGTGATAATTATGGGGAGTCTAATATAGGTGAGGGCAAAACTATATGTATTGAATATTCATCACCTAACATAGCTAAACCATTTCAGCTAGGAGATTTATTTAGTACTGTAATAGGAAATTCTCTTTATAAGTTATTTAGAAGAGAAGGATATAAGGTTGAAAGATTAAATCAATTAGGGGATTGGGGAAGTAAATTTGGTAAATTAATATCTGCATATAAAAGATGGGGAAATGAAGAAGCGTTAGAAGAAAACGCAATAGCTGAGCTTTTAAGAGTATATGTTAAGTTTCATGAGGAAGCACAAAAAGATCCATGGTTAGAAGAAGAGGGAAGAGCATACTTTAAAGAATTAAGAAGTAAGAATGAAAATATAAAAGCTTTATGGAAGAAATTTAGAGATTTAAGTATAAGAGAATTTGAAAGTATTTATAATATATTTAATATAAGCTTTGATTCATATGTAGGAGAATCTTTTTATGATGATAAAATTGATAGTGTAGTTGATAAGTTAAAAGAAAAAAGAATATTGTCTGAAAGTAATGGTATGCAAATTGTAATGCTTAATGAATATAATATGCCACCATGTATTATTTTAGAAGCGAATTATGGAGTAAAATGTGCAGTAAGGGATTTAGCTACTGCTATTTATAGAAAAGATACTTATAATTTTCATAAATGTATATATGTTGTTGAAGCTTCAGAGACATTATATTTTAAGAAAATATTTAAAGTTTTAGAGTTGTTAGGGTGCCAATGGGTAAAGGATTGTATTCATGCTAGATTTGGATTAGTTAAGTTTCAAGATAAAAGCTATTTCTCAAGAAAAGGTGAAGTTGATATTTTAGATGATTTAATAAATAGAGCTATAGAAAAATCCTTAGAAATTATAAATGAAAAGAATTCAAGCCTAGAAAATAAAGAAGAGGTGGCTAAAAAAATAGGAGTAGGAGCATTAATATTTACTTATTTAAAGAATTCAAGAGAAAAGGATATAGTATTTGATTTAAATGAAATTATCTCATTTGAAGGTGAAACTGGTCCATATATACAGTATGTATATTCAAGAGCTAATACTATATTAAAAAATGTTGAAGAATTTGATATAGCTCCTAATTTTGGAAAGATGAATTCTAAAGAAGAAATTAAACTAGTTAAGACCCTTGAAAGCTTTAGTAATGCAATTAATGATGCCACAGAGAAATTAGAGCCTTCTATAATAACAGAATATACAGTAAAAGTTGCTAATACTTTCAATATGTTTTATAATTCACATCTAGTATTAAATCTAGAAGATAAGGAATTGATGAAAGCAAGATTAATTTTAGTTGAAGCTACTTGTCAAGTTATTAAGAATGCATTAGATCTAATAGGTATTGAAGTAGTAGAAGATATTTAAGTTAGTTATCTATCTTAAAATTAGTTGAAATTTAAGATAATCTTAATATATAATTTACAGTATTTTTGATATAATAAGTATAACAAAATATGGTAAATGGTGGTGAGAAATTATTGTTTTTAAAAAATAATAAATATAAGGGTTTAATAACAGCTGTATTAATTACTATAGTAGTGGCATTGCTAGCTTTTAAGCTAATAGATAACATTGAAATATTTATTAATATAATAAAAAAGTTTATTTCCTTATCTATGTCATTTATTTATGGAATAGTAATTGCTTATGTTTTAACTCCAATTGTGAAATTGTTTGAGGTAAAAGCAAAATTAAAAAGAGGAGTATCTATAGCTTTAACTTACGCTATTTTAATTGGAGGAATAACTATTTGGGGATTATATGGAATACCAGGTTTAATAGAAAATATAAAGGATATAGGAAGCGACATACCTAGTTATATAAATTCTATGGATGATGTTGTTAATGATGTTTTAGAACAAGAGCAATTAAGTAAGATTATAAATAACATAGGTATTAATATGAATCTTAATACATATATAGATAAAGCTGGAGAAATAGTTATGAGCGCAATAGAAGGCTCATTAAATAAAGTAGTAAGCTTATCATCAATAATTTTTAATATTATTATAGGATTATTAGTAGCTATATATATTCTTATAGATAAAGAGAGATTATTACATGAATGTAAAAGAATTATGTATTTAATTTTAAAATAAGAGAAAAGTAATAAGGTAATTGAATTTATTAAAACTTATAATTCTATGATAGTAACATATATAGGTATAAAGGCAATTGATTCAATGATAATAGGTATTTTAGCTTTTATATTACTAAATATAGTAGGATCTGAATATACAATATTACTGTCTATATTAGTTGGAATTACAAATATGATACCTTATTTTGGTCCATTTGTAGGTGAAGTTATAGGTTTTTTAATAAATGTATTTGTATCGCCTATGAAGGGAATAGTTGTATTTTTAACATTATTCTCATTACAAATGTTTGATGGATGGTATTTAGATCCTAAACTTATAGGTGATAAAGTTGGGGTAAGACCATTTTGGATTATATATGCAGTTGTAATAGCAGGAGGCTTTTTTGGGCCTATAGGAATGCTTCTAGCCTCTCCAACAGCAGCAACAATTAAGATATACTATGGAAAACTTTTAGAGAAGAATAAGGTTATAATTTAATTGTTATAAATAGTATAAAAAATAAGAACTGCAAAATTTGCAGTTCTTATTTTTTATACTTCGAGCAGTGAGATGAACAACTTCCGCAGTTACAACCACCCTTTGAAGATTTTTTTATGTTTTTAAATATTATATATCCAGCAACTATAATTAATAAAGCTGCAATAAAAATTTCCAAATAAATTCACCTTCTTTTAAGTAAAGATTCAAATCCTTTTTTTAGGTTAAATAAAGAATGAACCTATATTAAATACTAAGAATGAAACTATCCAAGCTAAAACTAATTGATAAGTTACAGAGAATAAAGTCAATTTTGAACCAAATTCCTTTTTCATAGTACCAACAACAGTAATACAAGGTGTATAAAGTAAAACAAACACTAAGAATGATAATGCTGATAGTGTAGTAAAGTGGAGTGGTAACATTGTTTGTAGATCACCAGCAAAAATTACACTCATTGAAGAAACAACAGTTTCTTTAGCAATTAATCCTGTTAATAATGATACTGATGATTGCCAATTACCAAAACCTAGAGGCTTAAATATAGGTGCGATAAAACCACCTACAGAAGCTAGTATACTATCATTAACATCTGTCATTCCAGAAAAATTAAAGTTTGATAAGAACCATAATATTATGCTCATTGCAAAAATTAATGTACCAGCTTTCACTAAAAATCCTTTAGTTTTTTCATATAATTGATTTAAAAGATTTTTTAATGATGGTAATTTATATTCAGGTAATTCTATAAGTAGCGGTTCTTCTTCATTTTTAAATATTGTATGTTTAAAAATTATACCAAGTATAAATGCTAATAATATACCTAAGAAGTAAAGTGAAGCTACAACTAACCCTATACTATTAGGGAAAAATACAGCTGCAAATATACTATAAACAGGTAATCTAGCATTACAACTCATTAAAGGAATTAATAAAGCCGTAAGTTTTCTATCCTTTTCACTTTCTAAAGTTCTTGCTGTCATAATAGCAGGAACAGAACATCCAAAACCAACAATCATAGGAATAAATGCTTTTCCTGATAAGCCCATCTTTCTCATGATTTTATCCATTATAAAAGCAACTCTTGCCATATATCCACTATCTTCTAAAATAGTTATGCAAGCAAAAAGTGATAATATTATAGGTAATAACACTAATATTCCACCAACACCACCTATAATACCATCTATAATTAGTGATTGGAACCAAGGTGAAGTTCCATGTATTAAGTTTTCAATTATAGGCACTAATGAGTCATTTAATAAGGAATCTAATAAATCAGAAAGAGGTTGTCCTATCCAAGAAAATGTTACTTGGAATGTTAAAGCCATAATTACAAAGAAAATAGGATAAGCAAGCCATGGGTTTAGCATTATATTATCTAATTTTTCTTTTACAGTTTTTTTAGATTCATTATTTTTTTTAGTACACTGACTTAATATGTTTTCTATGTAAGTATAAGTTTCCTTTTCACAAGAAAAAATATAATCATTATTATCTATTTTATTAGAATTAATATTTTTTAAGGTGTTTTTTATATCAGATATACCTTCTTCCTTAGATGCTTGTATAGGAATAACAGTTACCTTTAAAAGTTTTTCTAACTTTTTATAATCTATATCTATACCTTTCTTTTCGGCCACATCTATCATATTTATAGCTAAAATAATAGGCTTTTTAAATTGTTTTAATTGCATTGTTAAATATAAATTTCTATCTATGTTAGAAGCATCAATTATATTTAATATTAAATCTACTTTTCCATTTTCTAAAAACTCTTTTGAAACTTTTTCTTCATTTGAGAAAGTATCCATGGCATATATGCCAGGTAAATCTACTATTTTAAAGTCATCAAAGAATCCTTCTTTTTTATCTACAGTTACTCCAGCCCAGTTACCAACTCTTTGATTAGAACCAGTCAGGCTATTAAAAAGTGTAGTCTTTCCAACGTTGGGGTTACCAAGCAAAGCTACATTTTTCATTTTGTCATCCCCTTTATTTTTATAATTAAGCTGTTAAAATAATATTTTTAGCATCTTTTTTACGTATAGCTAAATCAAAACCTCTTAGGTTGACTACTAAAGGATCACCTAAAGGAGCAATTCTTTTTAATTCTATTTCAGTTCCTTCAATAAGTCCTAAGGCATAAAGTCTTTTACTAAGTTTACTATTTCCGTTTATTTCATATATCTTAGCTTTTTCTCCAACCTTTAAATCACAAATACACATTTATATCACCTCTAATTGAAAATCATTATCAGAAAATCTAACATAATATATAATATCAATAAAATATAGCTTGGTCAATATAAGAACCATATAAAAAACAAGTTTGCTATATATTTCAAAAAGTAAGAAGTATAAAAGGTATTCACTATATTAATAACATGATATAATAAAAAGATATAGATATAATAACTAAAAACAGGAGATAAATAATGTAAGAAAGAGTGATAGCGTGATTATTCGAGAAAATCTTGTTGATGTAGAAGAGTATAATCTTAAAAGAATATTAGAAGGTAAGGAGGTGCAATGTAATCCAGAAGAAATTATATTTTTTGATTTAGAGCATTATGTTTATAAAAAGCCTAAGTGTATAGGCGTATTTGGTGCTTGTATATATGATAATATTGATAAAAAGATACATGTAACTCAATATATGATAGAAAATAAGAGTGAGGTTGTTGAAATACTTATACTTGCAAAAAAATATTTTACAAGAATGAAAAAAATGGGCAAAAAGGTTATTGTTACTTTTTCCGGAAACAATGACTTTACAGTAATAAAATATTTATTTAATAAATATAATATTTATTTTGACTTTGATAAAGAATTTAAATCTTTAGATATACAAAAAGAATATGAAAGAAATATGAATACATCTATAGGGCTTAAAAATTTAGAAAAGATTTTTAATATATATAGAGAAGGTGATGTTATTAGTGGGTCCAATTTGGCTAAAACATTTCATAAAGTATTAAAGGATAAAGAGTATATTGAAAGAATGCCAAAAGAAAAAATAGAAACAATATTATTATATAATGAGCAAGATGTAGTAAATCTATATAAGATTTTTATTACTTGGAAAGACTATATACAAAGTGAAGATGAAGTAGATGAAGTAATAGAAGTTGATAGTGATAAAGACAATATAGAAATTACTGAGGAAGAATCTGATACTAATGAGGTTATAGAAGAGAATAAAGAAGAAATAGAAGTAACTGAAGTTGAAAATACTGAGGATTGTATTGTAGATTAAAGTTATATTAGTTTAAGGATAAATTCCTTAAATGATAGATGCTCCTAATTATTTAGGAGCATCTATCATTTATAGAAGTTTTATTTAACACTAGATATAGAAATATTTTTTCCATCGGAAATAGCAATAATCGTCCCATTAATATCTGTTCTAATTGTCCTAATATTAAAATAATCAAGAAGAGATAGAACTTCGGATGTAGGATGACCATAAGAATTATTTTTACCTACAGATATTATTGCAATAGAGGGATTTACTGAATTAAGAAAATTTGAAGAGGTAGAAGTTGAAGAACCATGGTGTCCAACTTTTAGAATATCAGAATTCAAATTAGTATTTTCAGATAAAACTAATTTTTCAGTTAATACTTCTGCATCTCCTGTAAATAAAAAGGAATTATTTAAAAAAGTAATTTTAATAATTGGAGAATAGTCATTTAAGTTATCACTAAATAAATCTTCATAGGGGGAAAATACTTCAAGTTTTACATTTTTGCCAAGATCAATTCCTTTAGCTCCTTTCTTTAAAATATTAATTTTAAGATTTTTATCTACTAAAGCACTAACCATGTTTTCAAAAGTACTAGATGAAGTCATTACTTTAGGGGAGTAAAAGCTCCCAATATTATACCTTTTTATAATGGTATCCATATTTCCAATATGATCTTCATGAGGATGTGTTGCAATAATATAATCAAATTTTTTAATATTTAATTTTTTTAAATAAGTTAATAAATTCTTTTTACTGCTAGATGGGCCAGAGTCTATAAGTAAATTTTTATTATTAACTTGAATTAAAATACAATCACCTTGCCCTACATCTATATAATGAATAAGCATTTTATTTTCATAATTAGTATTATTATTTTTTATATTAAAAAAGAAAATAAAAATAATAACCATAAAAATAGGAAGTAGTATTTTAAAAATTTTATTATTAGCAAATTTGAAATTATTCATACTTAAACTCTCCTAAATAAAATTTATATTAAAAATTATTGACAAAAATTAAATAAGTAAATCTTAAGTTTATAAATATTTAAAAGGTTAGTAAAGTGAATTAATTGGTATAATATGGTATAATTATATAAAGTATCATTGGAAGCGAGATTAAATAAAAATATTAGGAGGAGTAGGATGAAAAAGGAATTTTCAATAAGCAATGATAAAGTATTGATGAATTTTTCAACTAGGTATTGTAATAATTTTGAAAGTCTGTTAGAAAGTGAGGGATTCAGGAGAGTTTTAAGTGTTTATTTAAAGAAATCTGAAAAAAAGAGAACATTATCATATAGATATCTAGTTAACTCTCTAAATACTACTGAAATATCAAGTTTAAGAGAAGATATTACTAAGATTTTTAAATTATTAACTATAATAGATACAAAGGAAATTGTTGAATTAAATCCAAGATATAGTGATATTTTGAGTAATAAAGAAGAATTTATTAATTTAATAGAAGATTTTTACTTATTTTGGAGAAGGTTAGAGAGATACACTATTATTCAAAATGATAAAATTAGTCAAGGCTTGGCGGCTATGAATTTTACGGAAGCAAATTCAGCTTTTGAAAAACTAATTTTAAAGTTCTATAGAAAAATTGAACAAAACGTATTAGGAAGAAATCCTAAAGTATTTAGACAAATAACAGCAGGTGGAAATTGTAGTATAATGATAAATAAATTATTATGGCCAATTCCAAATGGATATGAGGTTCTGGAGGATATTAATTTTATAGATTGTATTTTATTGGAACCACCATTTATAATATATCCTAAGAAGAATACAAGAAATGGAATGTTTTCAGAGGTTCATAATAATCCTTTAAAGTACACACATATAAATAAAGAACATTGGTTCTGCTATCCAGCAAAAGTTGGAGAATTAATAGCATATATATTTTTTCATAGAGATTTTATGAATCATGGAATAACTCTATGTAATTTATTTGAAATGGCTAAGAGAGAGGAATGTAGGGGAAGACGTCCTGATATTGTTTTTGTATTTGGAATAAATGATGGAGAAGATTTAAAAACAGTTTTCTATGATGATGATGAAAATAATATAATGCTTGGATATATAAATTATTCTGAGGAAATAGATTATTTTGGATATATGAAAAAGATGATATTAACATTGCATAATTTAATAATGATAAAAAGAGGTTATTTACCTATACATGGTGCAATGGTAAATGTTCAAATGAAAAATGGAAAAGAAGCTAATGTAGTTATAATGGGTGATAGTGGTGCAGGTAAATCAGAAAGTTTGGAAGCCTTTAGAACTCTAAGCGAAGAATATATAAGTAATATGAATGTTATTTTTGATGATATGGGTACTTTTAAAGAAATTAATGGTGAAATATATGGATATGGTACAGAAATAGGTGCTTTTGTTAGATTAGATGATTTAGCTCAAGGATATGCCTTTAGAGAAATAGATAGAAGTATATTTATGAATCCAGATAAAATAAATGCAAGATTAGTAACTCCTGTAGCACCATATAGTCAGATAATAAAGGGGTATAAGGTAGATTTATTTTTATATGCTAATAATTTTACTGATATAGCAGAAAATGATAAAGCTATTGAATATTTTAATAATGCTGAAGATGCAATAAAATTATTTAAGTCAGGGCCAAGAATGGCAAAGGGAACTACAACTGAAGAGGGGTTAGTTAAAAGCTACTTTGCAAATCCATTTGGACCTGCACAAAAACAAGAAGAAACTAATATATTAATAGATAGATATTTTAAAATAATGTTTGATACAAATGTAAAAGTTGGGCAAATTAAAACATGTCTTGGAGTTAAGGGAAAGGAACAAGATGGACCAAGAGAAGCTGCAATAGAATTGTTTGATATTATAAAATCACTATAAAAATAGCCTTGTACGCATGTACAAGGCTATTTTTTATTATTTTTGAAATTTGTCTCTTGCAAAAAATGATATAGAATATAATCCAGCAATACCGATAATTGCATAAATAATTCGGCTAAATGTACTCATATCACCAAAGATTGCTGCAACAAGATCAAATTGAAAAAAACCTATTAATCCCCAATTTATAGCTCCTATTATAATAAGTATAAGTGCTATAATATCAACTGCTTTCATAAAAAAACAACTCCTTTAGTTTTAATAACATAGTTATTTTTTCCAAAGGAGAAATTTATATTCATACCATCAAATTTATTTATTAAATGGAAATGTTTCTATCAATAGGCTGATTTAAAGATATAATAGTATCAGTTCTTTGAATTCCAGAAATAACATTTATTTTGTTTAATAATATATCTTGAAGATCACTTATGTTTTTACAGATAACCTTAGCAAATACAGAATAATCGCCTGTAGTTAAATGTAATTCAACAACTTCTTTAATTTTCGACATTTCTTCAAAAACCTCTGAGAATGATGATGTTTTATCAATATATATACCTACAAAACAACAAACATCATATCCAAGTTTAGGAAGATTTAAAAGAATTTTAGTTCCTTTAATTATCCCAAGTTCCTCCATTTTCTTCATACGAACATGGATAGTACCACCACTAACATGGCAAAGTCTTGCAATTTCTAAATATGGAGTTCTACAATCTTTAATTAATATATCTAAAATTTGAAGATCTAATTCATCAAGTTGATAGGCTTGGTTTAAACCCATAATAACACCCCTTTAATAAATTTATAATATCTTTTATATATTTTATCAAATTTTATATAAAAAATGAAGTATAAAATAAAAGTTATTATGAGAAATAATCAAATAATTAATAAATTATCAATATATGGAAGTTAAAGTGGGTTGAAAATATGTTAAATAGACAGTAATATATATAGTAGAAAGATATAGGAAGGAGAGCTATTGATGGGTAATTTTTTATCAACACTGCTTTATTTCATTGTTTTATTAGCAATTGTATTTGGAATAATGTTTTTAGGAAACAAGTATGTATTTTCAAAAGTTAGAATTAATAAGTATATACCTCTTGGTATAGCTATAGCAACATTTGTTTTACAAATATTTATGCCTGTTATCATAGGAAAGAATATTTGGTGGGTATCATTTTTACTAACAATATTAACAGTAACATTCTTTTTATGGTTTATGGATATTCAAACAACAGGTGGTCCTAAAAAGAAAGAAAAGAAAATTGAAATTAGACCTAAGGCTAAGCCTAATAGAGTAAAGCATTTAAATAATGCACAAAATAATAAAAAATAAAGCGTTTAATTTTGAGTTTTCCCTTTATAGAAATAGTTTTATTTTTAAAATTAGTTTCTATAAAGGGAATATTAAAATTAAATGCTTTTTATTTTTAATAAAACAACTTTCTTCACTTAAAGTTGTATTTTTTATGTAACTTTAAGTGAAACTTTTTAAGTATAGTTATTATTTAAATGAACAATAAATATTGGAGAACTTACTGCAATTTTATTTTCATCTTGTATTACTCTAATAACATACCAAGTTTCTGATTGTAAGCTTTGATGTTCATATATATATTTAATGCTATTTAAATTAATATCTTCAATTTTTTTTATAATGATACCACCATTTGATATTATTTGAATTTCCCTTATTTTATATCTAATATCTTCAGTAAAAATTGAAAACTTTATTTTAGAAGAATAAATTGATAATGTATCACCCATAAATGTTTCATCGATAGTAAAATGTAATTTTAAAAATCGTGATTCAGTTGAGTAGGTTCTATGACTTCTAAAAGCATCAATTAATGCATTTCTAGAAAAATCATTTGCAATATATGCAGTTAAATTATCAGATTGGTCAAAATTAATTCTATGATTATCTTGACCATTAACAGCGCCTAATTTCCAACCACTATCTAACAATTGATAATAGTATTTTTCATGTTTGGTATATTTACTTGCAGGATTACCATTATAAACTTCTATAGATGTAATAATTTTATTAAAAACTTCGTTATATTGAATTTTACCAATTTCTTTGTGAGGATGATTAATTATTATAAAAGCTTGATGGTTATTAAGCATCCATAAAGTTAACAATCTTAAGTCTTTTATAGTGCCAGTAAAAAAGCTATTAGGATTTATTATGTTAAAATCACCAAAAGGAACAGTTCTGCATTCAAAACCAACAATAGGTAAGAAGCCATCTTTATTTCTTCTTGTTTTATTAGCAAAATAATTTGTTGCATCCCATTTTGTTAGAGTACGATCTTTAACTGTAGTTTTATTTGGAAGAAAATCATTGTGATCAGTTACAAATAAGAAATCTAAATTGCATTTTATAGCAAATTCATATAAGTCTAATGGAGTACCTTTGCCAGTTGAATAACTAGAATGACAATGGGGAATACCATAATAATATTTTAATTTATTCTGATCAAAGATTACTTTGGGTTTATGCTTACTTTTACTCATAATTCGCCCCTTAAAATTATTCACTATTAATATATAGTATTAAAGTCATTAAAATAATGACAATAATTATAAAGGGTGATAAAATAAAGTGAAACTTTCAGGATAAATATAACCAAGAGGGAGTTAAAAATATGATTATGGGTTTTGATGGAGTTAATCCTAAGATAAGTAAAAGTGCATATATTTCAGAAAGTGTTGATATAATAGGAAACGTTGAAATTAATGAAAATGCAAATATATGGTTTGGAACTAGGCTTAGAGCTGATATGAACAAAATTATAGTTGGTGCTAATACTAATATTCAAGAAAATTCAGTGGTACATGTTGATATTAATTCTCCCTGTAATATTGGGAAAAATGTAACTATAGGTCATGGGGCTATAATTCATGGATGTGATATTTCAGATAATGTTTTAGTGGGAATGGGATCAATAATATTAAATGATGCTAAAATTGGTAAGAATACTATTATAGGAGCAGGAAGTTTAGTAACTCAAGGAAAGAGTTTTCCGGAAGGAGTTCTTATTTTAGGAAATCCAGCAAAAGTAGTTAGAAAATTAACTGATGATGAAATAAAAAGCATTAGAAAGTCATCAGATAATTACGTAAATTTAAGTAAAAGATATAAAAAATAGGAGGACATATGTTAAGAATAGGAGAATATAATACTTTAATAGTAGATAGAGAAAAGGACTTTGGATTTTATCTAATTGATAAACAAAGTAAAGAGGATGTTTTACTTCCTAAGTCATTAGCAGAAGGAATGGGAGTAGAAGTTGGTAAGGAGATTGAAGTATTTATATACAGAGACTCAAAAGATAGACCAATAGCTACATTTAAGAAGCCTTTAGCTATAGTTGGAGATGTTGCTTATTTAAAAGTTGTACATCAAGGTGAGTTTGGTGCATTCGTTGATTTTGGATTAGATAGAGATATATTTGTACCATTAAAAGAACAAAGATATAAATTACATACAGGGAAAAAATATTTATTTTACATATATGTAGATAAGACAGGCAGACTTGCAGCTACAACAGAAGTTGAGCCATATATTGAAGTTGCTGAAGAAGGAACATTTAAGGTTGGAGATGAAGTTACTGCAATGGTGTTTTCAAAAACTCCTTCAGGAACTTTAAATGTTGCAATTGATGCTAAATATAGAGGGTTAGTATTACCTAATGAGTATTATAACGAGGTTCATCCAGGAAATGAAATGAAGTTAAGAGTTAAGAGAGTTTATGAAGATGGTGTAATAGGTTTAACTCCAAGAAAAACTAGATTAAATGAAAGAGATGAACTTCAAGAAAGAATAGTAACTTATATGAGAAAAAATGGTGGATTTATGGAATTCAATGATAAATCTAATCCGGAAGACATAAAAGCTACTTTTGGAACTAGTAAGAATTACTTTAAGATGGCTTTAGGTGGGCTTATGAAGGCTGGAAAACTTACTCAAGATAAAGAAGGAAGCAGACTTATATAGTTTTTACTTGAAGGTGTTTTTTTATCAAAGTTAAAATATTTTTAGTTAATGATTTTTTTTATTAAATATAGCATAAGTTGTTATCTTTTAAGGGGAAGTATGTAGAAAATTATATTTTTAGCTTAAAATCTAGTGATAGAGAAAAAATTGATTATATTATCGGAGGGAAGATTATATAAATTCTTAGTGAAATTATATTACTTCCTGGAGATTATATAATCAATTTTTCGGCATCACGGGAATTCAAGCCTTAACGAACAATTTAGTTAATTAACTTCCTATTCCTTTTCTTAATTTTTTTAATTCTTCTATGGATGGATAAGGCTTAGAATGCTTCAATGCCTTATTTATATTTGCTATAGCTTCCCTCTTCTTACCACTTCTATATTCTGCATCAATTAAATAATATAAATATTGTGGTGTTTCTCTTGTCCTATCAATTAATTTCTTATAATACTCCTCAACCTTTCCAAAATAATCCCTATCATATTTAGATGTTTTCTCTAAGTTATCTCCTCTAAATGAATATATTTGTACCTTATAGGCCTCTCCTGTTTCATGACTCCATAAGGCAATATCAGAGGTTCCACTTCTTCTATCATCAAACTCTACTATTTCAACTTTAGAGTAATTTATCTTATCGCCCTTTAATAATTTATTAAATTTATTTTCTTTAAATTCTACTATATCTAAAACAGACCATATTGAACCAATTCTCCATCCAATAAGAATATTATTATTAGACTTTGGTTTTAACTTAGTAATTACTAAATCTGATATATCATACCCTTCCCCTACAATTGTATCTAAATGCTTTATTATACCATCAACTTCTCTAAATACAGATATATATTGAGTATCCTTAGATTTATATCCGCAAATTATTTCATCAATTCCATCTCCATCAATATCCTTATTAATTAATCCATTACTACCGCCAAACTTATTAAGATTAATAAGAATTGCATCATCAGGAAGTTGACTTATAATTTCTTCCTTAATATCATTTGTTCTAGTCATAATAGAAATATTTTCTCCATTATTAGTAATATACTTATTCAATACCTTAGTCCCATTATTTTTCAAAGAAATTACACTATTAATGTAACCTAAAATATTACTATTATTAATTCCTATTATTTTTTGATATACTAATAAATTAATTAATCCATCTTCTAAATCATATATTAAATCTACTTTATTAATATATGAAATACTAGGATCCTCATTAGTTTTTATCTTACCATCTCTATCATAGATCTGTTTTAAATAATCCTTACTACTATTTCTAATATCCATAATATATTTTCTTTCATATGACTGACAAAGAACTTCTATTCTATATTCCTCTAAATACTTTGAAGCACATCTACACTTCTCTGAAAAGTCTTCACCATTAAATATTTCTACCAAATCTCCGTTATTATATTTATATACTATAGCAATTGCATATCCAGCTGATCCACCTGTTTCTCCATAAACATATATATCATCACTATTATTACTTGAAAATTTTCCAACAAAAACTTTAAGATTATAACCATTAACTTTAAGTGGATATTCTTCAACATTATTATTTTCATCCTTAATAACAATAGTTGCTCTTTCAACATAACTGCTATCTTCATGTACATAATCACCTTTTAAAATTATGGTTTCTTCTTTACATCCTCCATAGACATTTCCATTTTTTATATCAATAATACATTCTTTCCTCATATTTACTTCCTTTTAATTGTTCATATTATATACTATTCTTTAACTTTATAAATTGAAAATATTTATTAACATTTATTTAAGTTCTTTTAAACCTTCTCTTCTTTCCTTTTTTAAATATTTATCCTTATTCTGAATATTTTTTAGCAAAAATACTACAAATTTCATTTATTTCTTAGTATAATTACTTAAAAAGAATAAAATTTAACATATCACACTAAAGTTGGGGGAACAATGGAAGATTTTTTTGATAAGCTACAAGATAAAATTCTTATTATTGATTATTCTGGAAGAATTTTATTTTGTAATAAGATTTTATTAAATCAATTACAATATGAATTAGATGATCTTGACAATATATATAACCTAATAATTGACTCAAAAATAAAATTTGATACTATAGATATTAACTGTAAAGAAGAATACCTTGTAGATATATTAACAAAAAATAATTCTACAATACCTTTTAAATTAAATTTATCATTTAGTAGTTTTAATAATTCTGATAGTATTTTTATTTTATTAAAAGATATTACAACTAATTATTTATTATCAGAAAATTTGGAGGAAAACTTTAAAATTTGTACAAATACTGAAAAAGAATTGTCTTTCCTTCTAAAAACAGCTACTGATATAACTTCTATTATGTCTGTTAATGGCTCATTTATAAAAATTAATGAAGGTTGGCATAATCTTTTGGGATATACTTCAGATGAACTAATAACTAAAAACTGGTATGATATTATTCATGAAAATGATATTGATATGATTAAATCCTTGATAAATAATAGTATAGTTTCTCAATCAATTTCAGAAGCATGTACAAGAGTTATAGATAAAAATCATAATATTAAATGGATTCATTGGATTTTCTCTTATATACAATCAGAAAATATTATTATAACAACTGGTAGAGATATAACTGAAGAAAAAAGATTAGAAGTAGAAAAAAAACTTATGGAAGAGGCTCTTCAAGTTGAAAGTGTCAAAAATGAGTTTTTCGCTAACATCTCACATGAATTTAAAACTCCATTAAACATAATTCTAGTTAGCTTACAAGTTATAGGTCAAAATCTAAATAATAATAATATAATTATAGCTAATGATTTTAACTTTAATAAATATACAGCTTCTATTAAACAAAATTCCTATAGATTATTAAGACTAGCTAATAATCTTATAGATATTACTAAAATAGATACAGGACATTATGAAATTCACAAAAAAAACTGTAATATTATTTCAATAATAGAAGATATCACTCTTTCAGTTGCTCAATATGTTAATTATAAAAATATAGAACTATTATTTGATACAACTATTGAAGAGCTTATTATTTGCTGTGATCCCGATAAAATTGAAAGAATAATGTTAAATCTTTTATCAAATGCAATAAAATATACCGCTGCTAATGGCTGTATTACTGTAAATATCGATACTACTGATACTAATGTTATAATTTCAATTAAAGATACAGGAATTGGTATATCAAGGGAAAACCAATCTATAATATTTGAAAGATTTATGCAAGTAGATGATACTCTTACAAGAAAATGTGAAGGTAGTGGAATTGGACTTTCTCTAGTTAAATCTTTAGTAGAAATGCATGGTGGTAAAATAGCTGTTTATAGTGTTGAAGGAATAGGATCAGAATTTACATTTACTTTACCTAAAACTGTTATACCTAACTCTGAAATTATATATAATATTGATGATACTAGTCATTCTAAAGTTGAAAAGTGCAACATAGAATTTTCTGACATTTATGCAATATAAAAAAATAGAATAAATTATATTAAATAATTTATTCTATTTTTTTATTATTTTAATATCCCTTATATACAGCAATTGCTCTTACTAAGCTTGCTTCACCTTGAATTTTTAATGGTTGTGCAAATATTTGTATTTCTTCATTATATAATAGTTTATTTAAATTTGTTAAGTTTTCTAAAATAAATATTTCATTTTCAAATAGTTTTTTATGAATCTCAAATTCACCATTATCTGGAGAAGGCATATCCATTCCTAACATCTTAATTTTCTTTTTAATTAAAAGTTCTGCCAATTCTTCACTAATTACAGGATGATTGGTATAGTATTCCTTTTTCCCATAAAAACTATCCCATCCAGTAAATAATAAAACTATATCATTTTCCTTTATATCTCTATAATAGTCATCCTTTATTCCTATTACCTTCTCACCACGTACATCTAACAATACTGCATTACCTATAAATTTATCTATCGAATATTCAGAAATGAATTTTTTATTTTTCCCCATATGTAAAGGTGCATCTATATGAGTACCTACATGCATAGATGTAGAGAATGAATATAAATTAAATCCATCCTTATCATAATCCTTTTCTTTATTTGAATTTAGCTCCATATCACCTGGATAAACAGGCATCTCGCTTTTTATATCATAAGATAAATCAATATACTTCATATTTTCCCACTTTCTCCCTTTTGTTTAGTTATATTAATAATTTTACCCACCTTTTATTTGTTTATTTTATCATATTTTACATTTAATTACAATGTATTGTTACTAATTTTTAAACACTCTTTTTAATTTATTTGCATAATTAATATATACAAAATTATACTTAATAAATTATCTTTCTCCTGTACTTCCAAAACCACCACGATCAGTATTGTTAAAGAATTCTACTTCCTCAAATTCTATTTCTGGCATTACTTCCATAATTCTAAACTGCCCTATTTTATCACCTTTTCTTATCCAAGTTCCATTTTCATCTTTGGCTTGCAAACAATATACTGGCATATGCCATTGATCATTATCCCCTATATATGTATCATCAACAACACCTACACTGTTTGTTTGAATTATTCCCCAGGTTTTAAATGTTGAGCTTCTTGGTGCTAAATGTCCTTCCCATCCTTCTGGTAACTCTAATGCAAATCCAAGAGGTACCATTGCCCTCTCATTTAAAGGTACAAATATATCTTTATTAGCATAAACATCTATCCAATTTCCTTTACTAATTTTTTTTAATTTAGTTGCATCATTAAAATACTTTATCTTCATTTTCATAACTTAGACCCTCATTTCTTTCGTTTAAAATCATTTTATCATATTTTATCATATTTTTATTATATTTTTACATGGTTTATATATTTAAAGATTAGAGTTAGAATATTTCCTCTTTAATATATCCTAACTCTATAATCAGTAATTATTATTGCCATTCTTTAAATTATTTTGGATATTTTCTTATTCTATTGACTACAATAATACTTTCTTCTCGCAAATCTTTATTAATAGTTACTTCATTCCATTGAATATATGTTGGTTTCTCAAAGTACTTTCTATTTACTATCTCTATAACTCTATAACTTCCTTCTGGTAAGCCATCAAATACAACAATTCCATTTCCATCTGTTAACTTTGAACTTACTAATTTAGGTGATAGTCCATTTAATGCATAAAGATTTACTTTTGCTTCTGATATAGCTTTTCCCTTTCTATCTCCTAATCTCACACCTACTATAATTTTTCCTTTTACACGTTGCCCAATATATTCGTCATTTTCTTTTATTCTCTTATTTTGATTTCTTTGTGCTGATTTATTTTTTCTATCTTCTCTTGAATTATTATAATGATCTGAAGTTTTATTATTAATATAATTTTCACTCTCATCATCTAGTAATGTTGCACCTTGAATTTCAATCCTAAATCCATTATCTAAATCATATTTATTAGTTTCTTCCTGTCTGACACTTCTGTTTTTTAATTGATTGTCTACTGACTCTTCTTCTTTTATATCTTCCGATTTTACATCAATTATAGGAATATTCTCTTTTGATAATGCTCCATTTCCTACTATTGTATCATTATCAATTGATTTATATTCAGCCTCTAAATCATTATCAAAATCATCATCTATCCTGATACGCATAAAAACCTCCTAAAAGCATATATTTACATAATACGCAATTGGAAGTTTTTTTGTGATAAAAATATTTATTTTTAAATCATTTCTTTAATAACCTGAAATTTCTCTGGTTTACTAAAATAATATCCCTGTGCTGCATCACATTTCATTTTATCCAAATAGCCTAACTGTTCCTTAGTTTCTACTCCTTCAGCTACTACTTTTAAATTTAAACTATGTGAAAGCTTTATTATACTCTCTGCAATATACTCACTTTTTTCATCTACACCTATTCCATCTATAAAACTTTTATCTATCTTTAATACATCTATAGGTAATCTTTTTAAATAACTCAAGGAAGAATATCCTGTTCCAAAATCATCTAATGCAATAGATACCCCTAATCTCTTAAGTTCTATCAATAACTCAATATTCTTTACAATAGACTTCATAATAACCCCTTCTGTTATCTCAAACTCTATAAACTCTGGAGGTATATTATACTTCTCTAACATTTCTGAAACAAAACTAATAAATCCCTCTTCTCTTAGCTGTATATCTGATATATTAATTGCTATATGAAACTTTGATTTAGTACTACAACATAACTCCCTACATTTTTTAAAGCTTTCTTCAATAATATATTTTCCTAAATCTATTATTAATCCACTTTTTTCAGCTATTGGTATAAATTCTGCTGGAGATATAAATCCTAATTCATCATTTACCCATCTAACTAATGCCTCAAATCCATTTACCTTTTCACCTTTAATTAATATTTTAGGCTGAAAAACCATAAAAATTTCCTTATTTTCAATTGCAGTTCTTAATGCTTTTTCAATCTCATACTGTCTTTTTAATATCTTTAATATATTAATATCAAAAAATTTATATCTATTTTTCCCTTCTTCTTTAGCCGTATGCATTGCCATATCAGCTGTTTTTAAAAGAATATCTAATCTATTAGCATCATTTGGATATACGCTAACCCCAATACTAATTGAACAATATATTTTTTTATTATTAACATCAAATGGTTTGCTAACTTTTAATAACAACTCATCCAAAAATCCCTTTATTTCTATTTCATTAATAACATCTGAAAAAGCAATAATAAATTCATCTCCACCAAATCTTGCAAATGTATGCCTTCCATCTAAAATGTTTTCTATTCTATGACAAAGTTTTAGAAGTATTTCATCTCCTACTTCATGTCCATATGTATCATTAATATTTTTAAAATTATCAATATCAAAAAAAATAATTCCTAGTTTACTTTTTTTTGAATTATTATTCATTAACCCTTGAAATTTTTCTGTAAACATTTTTCTATTTGGTATACCAGTAATGTCATCATAATAATTCATAAACTGAATTTTCTCTTCACTGTTTTTTTCATTAGTAATCTCTACTATTACACCTGATAAATTATATATACCATCACTAATACTTCCTTTACCCCTATACTCTATATGAATTGTTTGTCCATTAATATCTCTAATATAATATTTAATATTAGTACTAATACATAGTCTATTGAAACAAATACTTTCAAAATATGCTTTAACCCTTTTAAAATCACTCTCAACAATACATTCATACCATTGTTCTAAAGTAATTCTATCTTTTTCTAATCCTAGTAATTCTCTTATTTTATTAGAAATATATACCTTCTCACTTTTATCATCCCATATCCAAATAGCTCCATTAATTGCTTCTATAGATAAAGTATATCCTTGCTTACATAGCTTATATTCACTATCAATTTTTTGTATTTTATTTATACATTCTTGTATAAATAATAATAAAACGCAAATTATCGTAATCATTATACTTTCTGATAATCTAATTTTATTGTTATAGCTAGCTCCAAATGTAAATATTATTATAAATATCACAAAGACTTTACTTAGTCTATAGAATCCACTATGGTATGATCCTTTTAACCTCATCTTTTCCTCCAAAATTCTCTATTTATACTGTAATTGTATCATAGATATAAAAATTTATATATAAATTTAGTTAATTATTCTTTTTCTATATAATCCATATAATTTTTATACAAAAATTAAAACACTATACATGAAAAACTTTTATGTACAGTGCTTGTATATTAATTGTTTATATTAATTAAATATCTTTTTTTGTAAATTTATTTATTTGTGTAAATATAATATTTAACACAACTCCAACTATTGCAGCTAAACTTAATCCAGATATACTTACTGTTTCTGTTATTTTAATTGAAATTGGCTCATTTAAAAAGTTTCCTGATAATCCAACAAACAAAATAGAAACCATAACTATAACGTTAAAGAAGTTAAATTTAACTTGTTCTCTCTTTATAGTCTTAACTCCAACAATTGCAATCATAGAAAATAATATTAAACTTATTCCTCCCATTACTGGTTGCGGTATTGTTCTAATAATAGCTCCAAATTTAGCGATAAAACTAAGTAATATCGCACATACTGCTGTTATTCTTAATATTGCTGGGTTATAATTTTTAGTTATTGCAAGAACTCCTGTATTTTCACCATATGTAGTATTTGCTGGACCTCCAATAAATCCAGCTGCTAAAGTAGCTAATCCATCTCCTAATAAAGTTCTATTTAAACCTGGATCCTCTATAAAGTTTTGTCCAACAACTTCCCCATTAGTAGTTATATCTCCAACATGTTCCATGAATACGGCTAATACTACTGGTGCTATAATTGCTATTGCCCCTATATCAAACTTAGGTAATGTAAAACTAGGAATTGCTATTAAACTAGCACTTTGAATTTCCGCAGTAGCTACTTGTCCTAACATTAAGCTTATTGTATATCCAATAGCTACAGCTATTAATATTGAAATTTGAGATAAAAATCCTTTACTAAACTTTTTAATTAATAATGCTATACTTAAAGTTATTACTGAAATTACCACACCTGTTAGCGCATTTTTATTTCCTGATATTAGCTCTGTTACACCAGTCATTTCTAATGCATTTGGTATTAAGTTAAGTCCTATTACTATAATCATAGGTCCTACAACTTGAGCTGGTAATATTTTCTTAACATTGTTTAATCCTACTTTTTTTATTAAAAGAGATACTAAAACATAAATTGCTCCAACTACAATTATTCCACCTTGAGCATATCTTAAATCACCATATTTTTCTGATACGGCTATAATTACTGCAATGAATGCAAATGATGACCCTAAAAATACAGGAACTTTTCCTTTAGTACATAAATGAAAAATCAAAGTCCCTACTCCTGCTGAAAATAATGCAACCGATGGATCTAGTCCTGTAAGCATTGGAACTAATACTGTTGCTCCAAACATTGCAATTAAATGCTGAAGTGCTAATACTAATTTGAAAAGCGAATCCTTAATTCCTTTTTCTGCTTCTCTTTTTGATGAAATACTGCCTGTAAACTGTGTCATGAAACCCACTCCTTATTTATTGTCTTAAGGAGAAATTTTAATTTTCTCCCTTTCCAGCCTCTCTGGACTGTTATTAAAGGTAAATAAAAAAACTTCTTACATCGGTAAGAAGTTATAGTTATCCTGTAAATACTAATACTGTAAACTCTGAACTTACCGAACTCTCTGTTTCGACTTAAAGCTTTTTTTGTTATTATATATCCTTTCTAAAAAAATATCAAGAAATATATTATATTAATTTTGCACATAATATAATTGCATTACACATAAAGAGTATCTTTATAAAATATTTTTATAGAAAAGAGTGATTACTTATGAGAAAATTTTTAACAAATTTAATTATCTTTACGCTTTTAGTTCTATTAGCTTGTCCGCAATTAAGTGCTTATAGTGAAGATGGCGATAAAAAAGATGCTCCTAAAAAAGTTGTTTATTTAACCTTTGATGATGCTCCTGGAGGTGAAGTAACACAAAAAACCTTAGACATATTAAAAGAAGAAAATGTACCTGCTACTTTCTTCATCATTGGTGAACAAATAAAAGGTCAAGAGGATATAATTTTAAGAATGAAAAATGAAGGCCATAGCATAGGATTACATAGTTTTACTCATGAAAGGTCTAAACTATATAGTTGTAGTTCAGGTTTTATTAATGAAATGAAGCAAGTTCAAAAAGCTCTTTATGATGTTACAGGTGAAAATTATTATATATTAAGATTTCCATTTGGAACAAATAATAGTACATATAGATTAACAAATGAAATGGTAGATGCAGTTCACTCAAATAATTTTAAGATTTATGATTGGACTCAAGATACTTTAGATGGAGCTAATCCTACCTCCTCTCCTGATACTATACTAAATAGAGCTATATCAACTAAAGATAATGTTGTTGTTTTAATGCACAATGCTCCTGCTAACAAGAATACTGCACAAGCTATAAGAGGCATTATTAAATATTATAAGAACCAAGGCTATACTTTTGATAAAATAACTGTAGATACTCCTGAAATATATCATGTTCTAAAGAACTAACTGAAATAAATTGCGCACCAAAGCGTTAATGTCGTGATGCCGAAAATTAATGATATAACCTCCATTAAGTCATATAATTTCACTAAGAATTTATATTATTATTTCCATAAAATCAGCTAAAGCTTCGAAGTTCGCTATCGCTTACCTCAGCTTCTTAACGCTAATTTTATTACAATAATAATTAAATTCTAAAGCTTATTATATAATACTTCCTTCCGATTATATCATTAATTTTTCTCTATCACTAGCTTTAAAGCCTATATCTGCAATTTTGAAATTGAACCCCTACGAAAGTTAACGACTTGTCATACAAATTTGTAGCAGGAGTCGTTAACTATAAGGTGGGGAAAATAAGCAGATACATGGAGAAAGAAAAAAATGAAATATTAATTTGGAGGGAACATTGAAATTGAGCCGTAGAATTTAAT
>UQQU01000054.1 GCA_900543325.1 uncultured Clostridium sp.
GTGACTTTCGAAGCTTTAGCTCTTTTTCTGGAAAAAACAATATAAATTCTTAACGCAAATTACACAATTCCTGGAGGTTATATCATTAATTTTTCGGCTCCACGTGACGAACAATATTATTCAGTTGTTCGTTAAAAAAAGGAACGCGAAAGCGTTCCTTTTTATATTATCTTGGATTTTTAACTTGTGCTTGTGCTGCTGCAAGTCTTGCAACTGGTACTCTAAATGGTGAACAAGATACATAGTTTAATCCAACGTTATGGCAGAATTCAACTGATGATGGATCTCCACCATGTTCTCCACAAATACCTAACTTAATGTTTGGTCTTGTAGCTCTACCTTTCTCTGCTGCAATTTTAACTAATTGACCTACACCTGTTTGATCAAGTTTAGCAAATGGATCTTGTTCATATATCTTTCTTTCATAATAGTCTGATAAGAATTTAGCAGCATCATCTCTTGAGAATCCAAATGTCATTTGTGTTAAGTCATTTGTTCCAAATGAGAAGAATTCAGCTTCTTTTGCTATTTCATCAGCTGTTATAGCAGCTCTAGGAATTTCAATCATTGTACCAACATGATAATCTAATTTAACTCCCTTTTCGTTCATAACTTCTTCTGCTGTTTTAACAACTATGTCTTTAACAAATTTTAACTCTTTAACTTCACCAACTAATGGAATCATAATTTCAGGAACTATATCATATCCCTTAGTAGTTTTTACTTCTATAGCAGCTTCTATTACTGCTCTAGTTTGCATTTCTGCAATTTCAGGATAAGAAACAGCTAATCTACATCCTCTATGACCCATCATTGGGTTGAACTCATGTAAGCTTTCAACTGTAGATTTTAACTCTTCAAAAGTTAATCCCATAGTATTTGCAAGTTCTGCTATCTCATCATCTGTATGAGGTAAGAATTCATGTAATGGTGGATCTAAGAATCTTATTGTAGCTGGCATTCCTTGAAGTGCTTCATAAATTCCAATAAAGTCTTTCTTTTGCATTGGAAGTAATTTTTCAAGGGCTGCTCTTCTTTCCTCTTCATTCTTAGCTACTATCATTTCTCTCATAGCCATAATTCTATCTTCTTCAAAGAACATATGCTCTGTTCTGCAAAGTCCTATACCTTCTGCTCCAAATTCAACTGCTTGTTTAGTATCCCTTGGATTATCAGCATTAGTTCTAACATTAAGTTTTCTTATTTCATCTGCCCATCCCATGAATGTTGCAAAATGACCAGAAATTTCAGGAGTAACAGTCTTAATAGCTTCTCCATATACACTTCCTGTAGAACCATCTATTGAAATATAATCATTAGTTGTATAAATTTTACCGTTTGCTTCTAATGTTTTTTCTTCTTCATTAACCTTTAAGTCTCCACATCCAGCTACACAACAAGTACCCATACCTCTTGCTACAACTGCAGCGTGAGAAGTCATTCCTCCTCTAACTGTTAAGATACCTTCAGCTGCTATCATACCTTCAATATCTTCTGGTGAAGTTTCAAGTCTTACTAAAACAACCTTTTCTCCTTTTTCTGCTCTTTCTTTAGCTTCTTCTGCAGTAAATGCAACCTTACCACAAGCAGCTCCCGGAGATGCTGGAAGTCCTTTTGCTATTACAGTAGCTTTTTTCATTTCAGCTGCATCAAATGTTGGGTGTAATAAAGAATCTAATTGCTTAGGTTCAACCTTAAGAATAGCTTCTTCCTTTGTCAACATTCCTTCTTCAACTAAATCAACAGCAATTTTTAAAGCAGCTTGAGCTGTTCTCTTACCATTTCTTGTTTGTAAGAAATATAACTTACCTTCTTCAATAGTAAACTCCATATCTTGCATATCTCTATAATGATTTTCAAGTGTATTAACTATATCTATAAATTGTTTGTATATAGCTGGATTTTGTTCTTCTAATTTAGCTATTGGAAGTGGTGTTCTAATACCAGCAACAACGTCTTCACCTTGTGCATTCATTAAATATTCACCATATATTTCTTTCTCTCCAGTTGCAGCATTTCTTGAAAATGCAACACCTGTTCCAGAAGTATTTCCTTTATTACCAAATACCATTTGTTGAACATTAACAGCAGTTCCCCATTCACCTGGAATATCATTTAATCTTCTATAAACAATAGCTCTTGGATTATCCCATGATCTAAATACAGCTGTAATAGCTTCAATCAATTGTACTGTTGGATTTTGAGGAAATTCTTCCCCCTTTTCCTTTTTGTATAATTCCTTATACTTTACAACTAATTCTTTTAAGTCATTTTCATCTAAGTCAGTGTCATATTTAACACCTTTTTCTTCTTTTGCTTCATCTATTAAATTCTCAAATAATCTCTTTTCTATTCCCATAACAACATCTGAGAACATTTGAATAAATCTTCTATAAGAATCATAAGCGAATCTTGGATTTCCTGTTGCTGATGCAACAGCTTCTACTGCAACATCATTTAAACCAAGATTTAATATTGTATCCATCATACCTGGCATTGAAACTCTTGCCCCAGATCTTACAGAAACTAATAATGGATTTGTGTTGCTTCCAAATTCTTTTCCTGTTATTCTTTCTAATTCTTTGATATTTGCATGGATTTCTTCTACAATTGAATTTGTAATTTGTTTTCCATCCTCATAATACTTGTTACAAGCTTCAGTTGTAACTATAAATCCTTGAGGAACAGGAATCCCTATTCTAGTCATTTCTGCCAAATTTGCCCCTTTACCTCCAAGAAGGTTTCTCATTGAACCATCACCTTCACTAAAAAGGTAAACATACTTTTTCTTCTCCATCTCAATACTCCTCCGTTCATACAATAAATATATACTAACAAGACTTAGTCTCGTAGTTACCATAGTTACCCTTTAAATTACCCTTAATTTGCTTCTCCAAGATTAACGAATAGTTTTGTTATGTTAGTCTTAGAAATTTTACCAACTATCTTTAAATTAACTTTTCCATTGTCTGATTCGCAGGATTTTTCTACTATTGGTATACTATCAATTTCATGTTCTATTATTTTTTTAGCTAGTGAATAAGCACTATCCTCCGGATAACCATAAATTATATTCGGCATTCTTGTCATGATAACACCTACCGGAACTTTATGTATATCTGTTCCCCCAATTGCTATCTTAAGAAAATCCTTTCTTGAGGCTGCTCCAACTAAATTACCATTGTTTTCAACAAATAATGTTCCTACATCATGTAAAAACAAATGAACAATTGCATCATATACAGTAGTAGCATCGTTAACGGTTACAGGCTTTGACATAATGTCACCAACCTTTATTTTGGATAGATTTTCCAATATTTCCCCGTCAATCTTTTTCCCTAAATACACATAACCTACTTTAGGTCTAGCATCTAAAGTACCAGTCATTGTAAGTATTGCTAGGTCTGCTCTTAAAGCAGCTCTTGTAACTCCAAGCTTTTCCGCTATGGATTCACTTGTAATTGGCTGCCCATCTTTAACTATCTTAATTATTGCCTCTTGTCTTTTTGTAAACTTCAATGCTATCCCTCTTTTCGACTATTTAAGGAATATTCAGATAATTAAGAATATTTTTTTATTTACAGTATAATTATAACATTTTCTCACTTTTTGACTATGCTTAATTTTCTGAAAAATCACTCATTTTAGCTGAATATTCCTACTCTCCCTAATTATTCTAGACTATATCATTGTTTTTCTTTAATTTTCTATTTTTTACCATCTTCATCATCAAAATTTACAGTATAAGTAAAAGTAGTACTTTCATCTTGTTCCTTTTCTTTAAATTTATTTGGCATCTTTATTCCATCTAAATTTACATCTTGAACTTTTTCCTTAACCTTATCTGCAAAATCATTTGCTTTATCTTTTACTTCATTAACAGCAGCTGATATATACTTATTAACAACTTCTACTGTTCCATCAGCTTTTGTTATTTCAATTGTAACTTGAGTTACTACTGCTGCTACTACAACAAATGCCAATATAGGTGGAATTATTACTGCTATAACACCTGCAGCTATCCCTGCATTAACTGGAACATCAACTAATTTTTTACCATCTTTAGTTATTTTAATTCTAGTTACGTTTCCTTTATTTATTAAATCTTTTAACCAAGTCTTAAACTCATCAACAGTTTCAGATTTATTAGCCTCATTTGAATTGTTATATTTTGACTTTTCTTCTAATAATATAATAGCATTTAAGACATCTCCATTCGATATCTCTAATGCATTTTTTGCCTCTGCATAGCTTACTCCAGTTCTTTCTCTTACTTGATCAACTTTTTCCAATGTAATATCCATATTTCTCTCTACTCCTTTATATAATTTAGCATTTCTAAACTTTTTGGCTTTCTTGAATAATTTGAATTTATTATGAATGTTGTTACCTTTTCTATTTGCTTTTTCACATCTTTATTTATATTTAATCTATAAATTTTATCCATAGGTGTATTATTTAAAAATCTTAAAGCATTATATCCAGCTCTTGAGATATAAAGTCCATGCTCTTTATTGCATTCCGTACATATACCTCCAAAATGAGATAATGAAATATAATCACTAGTTCCTATTGACTTTTTACAAATACTACATTTATCAAACTGCAATCCATATCCCGTTGCATTCAATAACCTTAACTCAAAAGCTCTTATTAATAACTCATAATCCATTGCATCAGTATTTAATAAATATAAACAAGTAATAAACTCTCTAAACAATACTTTATTTACTTCCCCTTCTTGCACACATATATCTATTAATTCACAAATATATGAGGAATACGTAAGTTTATCTAAATTGTTTAGTAAACCTTGAAATGAATTTATAATTCGTCCTTCCTGAAGATTATACAAATTTCTTCCTTTAAAAAATATATAATCCCCAAAGCATAAGGGTAAAGTTAAGCTTAAGTTTTTACTTTTGCTTTTCTTTGCCCCTCTAGCTATAAATGTTATTTTCCCTATTTCTTCACAATATGCCCATATAAGCTTATCATTTTCTTTATAATCTATAGCCTTAATTATTATAGCTTTAGTTTTTTCAATAGACAGAATACTCAACTCCTATCTACTTTGTCTTTTTATATCCTAGTTCCTTAAGTAAAAGTCCGTTATCTCTCCACTCTTTTCTTACTTTTACCCATATCTTTAAATTAACTTTAGCCTTTAAAAATCTTTCTATTTCGTATCTTGCAGTCTCTCCAATTTTCTTTAAAGATGCCCCATTTTTCCCAATTATTATTCCTTTATGTGAGTCCTTTTCACATATTAAATCTACTTCAATATGATATGTTCCATTTTCTTTTTGTTTCATTTGAATAATATCCACAGCTATTCCATGAGGAATTTCATCTCTTAAATTCTTTAATGTTTTTTCTCTTACTATCTCTGCAACAATAAATCTTTCATTAACATCTGTAATCATATCCTCTGGATAGTATTGAGGTCCTTCTGGCATTTTTTCTACCATTAATTTCACAAGAGTATCTACATTTTTTCCTTTTAACGCTGATATTGGTACTATTTCCGCAAAATCATACTCTTTTGAATACATATCAAGTGTTTTAGCAACCTTTTCATGGCTATTTTCATCAACCTTATTAACAACTAAAAATACAGGTGCTTTTTGTTGCTTCAATGCTTCTAATATAAACTTATCTCCTCTTCCAATTTCATCACAAGGATTAATAATGAATACAACTAAATCCACTTCTTTTATAGAGCTAGTTGCTGCATTAACCATATAGTCTCCTAACTTATTCTTTGGTTTATGTATTCCTGGAGTATCAACAAACACTAATTGATAATCATCTCCAGTTAATATTGTTTGTATGTTATTTCTTGTAGTTTGCGGTTTATTTGAAACTATTGATAATTTTTCTCCTATTATTTGATTAGTTAATGTAGATTTTCCTACATTTGGTCTTCCTACTATTGTTACAAATCCTGATTTATACATATTAGCCTCCTAGCCTTTTAAGTCTTTTTTTGAAAAAACACCTGGTAATATCTCTTCAAAAGTTTTCATTATATAGTCATTTTCATTTTTTATTATTATTACCGGAATTTTTTCATCAACTACAAATTCCGCAATTACTTGTCTGCATATTCCACATGGATAAGTATATGCATTAGTGTCTCCCACTACAGCTACAGCTTTTATCTCTCTATTTCCTTCATGTACTCCTTTAAAAATAGCTGTTCTTTCTGCACAGTTAGTTGCCCCAAAAGATGCATTCTCTACATTAGATCCTGTATATATTTTTCCATCTTCAAATAATATAGCTGCTCCAACTTTAAAATTAGAATATGGACAATAAGCTTTCTCTCTTGCTTCTAAAGCACTGTGTATTAATTCTTTGTATTCCATTCTTAATTCCTCCATTTAAATAGTATATCACATATAATCAAAATTCTAAATCTCCATTTAATCGAGACTCTCTATCTCTATTTAATTGAATTACCTTCGCAAAGATTTGAATTCTAACTTAAATTTATAATTTAAAAATTGTAAATATCAATAAAGTTAATAATATTCCCAATATACCTCCCACTATAACCTCAAATACAGTATGAACCTCTGAATCAACTCTGCTTTGAGCCGTAATAAAAGCCATTAAATAAGCTAATATTATACAAATAGGCTTCTCTGTTATCAATGCTATTGCTGTAGAAATAGAAAATGCTAATGCACTATGCCCACTAGGCATTCCACCCTTCAAAGGTGTTCCTTCCCCAAAAATAGCTTTTATTATAACAACAGCTAAAACAACTATAACTAATGCTATTAATATCATATATGGTTCTGAATGTTTAATCTTATAAACTACTTCAAAAGAAAAATTAGAAAGTTTATCCCAAAATACAATATACCCTACTAGCAGTGCATTTATCGCTGTCACAAGTACTGCACCAGCTGCTGTATTTTTTGCAACCTTAGCTAATGGATGATAATAATTGGTATTTAAGTCTACTGCCGCTTCTACAGCTGTATTAACTAATTCAGCACTAATAACCATTGTAATTGTTATTGCTAATGCTAAAAACTCTGCCTTTGATACATTAAAGAAAAAACAAGCTATTAAAACACCAATTGATGCCATTATATGAATTTTCATATTTCTCTGAGTTCTTACAGCATCAACTACTCCATTAATTGCATGATTAAAACTCTCTAATAATTTTTTCATCTCCATAAATTACTCACCCTACCCTATATTTATCTAGTTATATTTAAACTTCCTAGAATTTCTTCTTCTCTTTTTCTCATTCTTTTCTTTTCTTCATCTTCCATATGATCATATCCTAATAAGTGAAGAATTGAATGTACTACTAAATAGCATACTTCTCTATTAAATGAATGATTATATTCTATACTTTGCTCTTTTGCTCTTTCTAAAGATAAAACCATATCACCTAGCACTAATTCATCTCCATCTAAATATATTTCATTAAATTTAGTATCTTTATAAACCTCTTTAAAAACTTTATCTTTAGGATACTCTAACATGGGAAACGATAAAACATCAGTAGCCTTATCTATTCCTCTTGTTTCTCTATTTATCTCTCTTATTTCTTCATTATCTACAAATAAAAGTGATATTTGATAAGGAACATTCATCTCTTCAGCCTTTAAAGATTGCTCACAAACTTCATTTATGATATTAATAAGTTCATCATTTACTTCTATTTTATTCTGTCTATTATCTGTATATAACATAATTTCTCCTTTCATTTTTTCATAATTTAAATTATGTATATTTTAAATCAGCGTTTTTTATTATAATGCTTTTTTGTAAACTTCGCAATTTAGATAAAAAAGGAGGTAATCCCTCCTTTTTATTCTTTACCATTTTCTTTAGGATACTCTATTCTATGATGATAAATACCCTTTAAAACCTTTAAGAAGCAAGTCTTTATAGTCTCTAAGTCTCTAAAAGTTAAATCACACTCATTTAATTGATCTGAATTTAATTTATCCTTAACTATATTATTGACCATATTCTCAATCTTATCGAATGTAGGATCTTGAATTGATCTTACAGCCGCTTCAACGCTATCTGCCATCATAATTATAGCAGCTTCCTTAGTTTGAGGTTTAGGTCCTGGATATCTAAAATCTTCTTCCTTTATACTATCTGGATCATCACTATTATTTTTTAATGTGTAATAGAAATATTTAACTAATGTTGTTCCATGATGCTGTATCATCATATCGCTTACTACACTAGGAATATCATATTCTTTTGCTAACTCTAATCCATCTTTAACATGAGATATAATTATGGAAGTACTTAAACCTGGCGAAATCTTATCGTGAGGATTTACTCCCCCTATTTGATTTTCTCCAAAAAAAAGTGGTCTTTTTATCTTACCTGCATCATGATAATAAGCTCCAACCCTAACTAGCATTGGATTAGCCCCAACTTCTTCTGCTGCAACCTCCGCTAAGTTTGCAACCATAACACTATGGTGATATGTTCCTGGTGCCTCCATTAATAATCTTTTTAATAATGGGCTATTTGGATTAGAAAGTTCTAATAGTTTCATATTTGTAACTAAACTAAAACTTGATTCTAAGAATGGCAATAACCCCATAGCCAATATTCCTGAAATAAAAGCTCCTAATGCAGCTAATGCCATATCAGATAATATCTTTTTAATATTATTTGATAAAAGTATTCCACTTGATAAAACAACAATAGAAACAGAAATTGCAACATAAAGAGTTGAATATAATATATCATTTCTTTGACTAACCTTCTTTAAAGAAGTGGATGCTACAATAGTTCCAACTATTCCTATTAAAATAATTTGCGGATCAAAACCTGCTATAACTGCTATAAGCATTAAATTTAAAGAATTAATTATAACTGAAACTTTGTAATCTAAAAATACAGTAATAAGCATTGGTGAGCATGCTATGGGAATTAAAAATAACGATACAAATGTAAAAATTCTTGTTGTTACTAGCGATAGCAAGTTTAATAGTAATATTAAAAATACAAGCTTAGTATTACGAAGAACTTCTTTTTTCTCTTTTTTTAAATACATATACTGCAAAGTCAATACAAATAATACGTAAAATGCTATTATTATATAAGTATATATATAATCCTTGCTTATTCCTTCTCCTACTAATCCCAACTCTGTAAGTATAGTTATTTGTTGTTGTGTAATTGGTTCCCCTTCTTTTACTACAATTTGATTTTTCTTTATCATAACCTTTGAAACACTTTTTAAAGCTTCCTTAACAGCTTCATCTGTCTTTGTTTGATCAAAAAAGTAATTAGGTTTTACCTGACTATCACACATCTCTTTTAAAATAGCTTCAAGATTACTATCTAAACTCTGACTTTCTAAATAATCTTCTACAGCCTTCTTTGCCTCTTCTATTTCATCATTGTTTCCTTCTTCTATTTGATTTTCATATGCCTTATCAATTGCTGCTAGTGCTATCCATTGTAATTCTGTATCTTTATCAACAGTCAGATCTAACAATGCTTTATATTGGCTATCAGAAAGCTTAAATGCCTCTATCTTTTTCAACTCATTAATTTTATCTTTCTCTTCTATTTCACTACTCTTTAAATTAATTAACTTATCAAAAAATGTTTTTATATTCTGACTTGCCTCAATTTTCACTTCATTTTTCAAAGTAAATTTTTTCTCTACCTTATCGGCTACTTCTTGTTCCTTTGCCTTGGTAGCTTCCTCATCAATAATATCTCTAGGTGCTTTTATATCAACACTAGCAATATCACCTTCAATAAAATTATATCTCTTAGGAGTTACAACTGTCATAATTATAAAATAAACTAAAATTGCTGTAACAGTAAATAAAAATATCCTTTTCCATTTATCTTTATGTATATTTTTACCTATACCATTTTTATCTTTCATTTTGTTCACCTTCTCATCTTACCCTAATTGTCTAATAGCTTACAGTATCCTCGCTTACTATGTTTTGTTCTACAACAAATACAACCTTCACCAATAAATTTTCATCATCTTTCATTTCTTTATCTACTAATTTATCTACTATCTTTGCATCCCTACTTAATTCATTTAACAAGGATTTTTCCAGTTCGTTTACTGCATTTTCTATAGCATCATCTTCTGATAAATTTATATCTTTTTCTATTCTTTCATAATATAACACCTTATTAAATATTTTACCACTCAATTCTATTTTATCATAATGTGTAAAGTCTTTTATAGCCTTTTTTAGATAAATTTTTTTACCAAAAATACTTATAAATATATCACTATCCTTTTCTCCACTTCTTTCAAGTTGAGTTCCACTAATCTTTACATTCATAGATTTTTCATAAAATGTATTTGCTATAACTATCCCTCTTGGTGGTAAAATATATTCCCCTCCTTCATTTCCATCTATACCTTCTATCACAACATCTCCAGCTTTAACTAACTGTCCACTTTTAACTTTTGCTCTACCAGCAAAAGTGTAAACTCTCTTTACTTCCCCCTCCATAGTAGCAACTAAATTTCCATATTCATAACTCTGCTCTTGTGGTGGATTTATCTTTTCTTCTACTACAACCTTTAAAGTAGACCCTTCAATTCTAACTCTTAACCATAATATTTCAGAACTCATATTTTCTAATTGCTTCTCTATTTCTTTTACATCAATAGAACTTTTAGCAATTCCCGGTTTAATACCTATACTGTTTAATTGTTTTCTTATTTCAAATGGTGGTATATTCTGTTGAACATCTACTTCTACAGCCCATATGTAAGTAGATAAATAATATATAATACATAAAAACATTAGTCCACCAACAACCAACGATAACTTCTTTTTTATATTACCTAAAAAGAATACGAATCCTTCACTTTTTATAATATTTATTCTGCCACCTAAACTTTCTACACATTCCTTTACTTCTGAATAATTCAAATAATCAATCTCTAATATTAATGTTGCAAAATCTTTTTTCTTAACTTTATAAACTCTTATGTTTTTTGTCCAAAATAAATTTAATATCCTTTCAGTATTTAATACCTTAATTTCAACTAATATTTTTCCCTTTTTCATCTTATCAAAAGCCATTTTCTATTCACCTCACATACTCAATTGAATCAAAATAACCTTTAATAGTTATAGTTGATGCGGCTATATATAATATTTCAAACTCACGTCCTTTTATTTCTATTGGTGACATATTTGTATTTATTTTTATTTTTTCTCTCTCAAATACCATTATCCCTTTATGATTTTCTATAGTTACTTCATTTCTTCCTATAACAATAATCTTAGGTACATCTAATAATACATCTTTAGGGAGATCCAGCTTTTCAACTAAAACTTCTTTACCTCTATTAATTTTATTTTCCATAGTTTCTCTCCTTTAAATAATACTCTTTCAATGTACTTTATGATTTTATTTTAAAGAAAATCACAAAAATAAAAAAAGAACTCAATTTACATTGAGTTCTTTTAATTATTTACTATTTAAATACTCTTTAACAATCTGACTAACAAGTTTTCTATCTGCTTTACCTACAACCTTTGGTCTAACTGCTGACATAAGCTTACCCATGTCTTTCATGTTATTGACACCCACTTCTGTAGCTGTTTCTTTTACAATTTGTAAAATTTATTCTTCACTTAATTGCTGAGGAAGGTAACCTAGCAAGATTTTAATCTCACATTTATTCTGATCAATTAAATCCTGTCTATTTCCCTTTTCAAATTCAAGTATCGCTTTTTGCGTTACTTGACTTCTTTTGCTAATATTTCTATAACCTTATCGTCCTCAAGCGTAACACCATCGGTTTTTTCTACTAGCAACACAGCAGACTTATTACTGCTTAAAACATTAGTTCTAAATTTATATTTAGACTTTAATTTTTTTCCAGCCATCTTGTAGTCTTTCTTTTATTGTTGGCATACTTAAATACCTTTTAAAAAAAATTAAAAACTACTTGAATTTTCTCTTTCTTGCAGCTTCTGATTTTTTCTTTCTCTTTACGCTTGGCTTTTCGTAATGTTCTCTCTTTCTAACTTCTGAAAGAACCCCAGCTCTTGCGCATTTTCTCTTAAATCTTCTTAATGCACTTTCTAGTGTTTCGTTTTCTCCAACTTTGATTTCTGACATCTATTATCCCTCCCTCCGCTAGCTCAAATTAGTATCTTTAACTCAGCTACGGGCTTAATAACACATATTGTATTATACAATAATGCTCACAAAAATGTCAATATTATTTATACTATTTTTCTATTAACCTGGTGGCCATTTTAATTCTCTTGATCCTAATATATGAAAATGTATATGATTTACTGTTTGACCGCCATCAGCTCCGCAGTTATTTACAATTCTATAACCTGAATCAGCAATACCTAGTTCCTTTACTATTTTATTTATTACCATGAATATATGTGAAACTATTCCACAATTTTCTTCAGTTAACTCATTTGCGCTAGAAATGTGTTCTTTTGGTATTACTAAAAAATGAACTGGTGCTGCTGGACTTATATCATAAAATGCAAGTACCTTATCATCTTCATATATCTTCTTAGATGGAATTTCTCCAGCTATTATTTTACAGAAAATACAATCTCCCATAAACTCACCTCCTCTCTTTTGAAGTTAGGAACTAAGAATGAAGAGAGAAAAGTTAATGTGGAAATTCATATAGTAATTTCTAAAATTATATTTTTTCTAAATTCAATCTCTTCCTATTCACTTTTCACTCTTAGTTATTCACTCTTCACTTAAACCATACTTGCTATAGCATAATCTTCTACTGCTTCTTCAATCTTTACATCTACTATTTTACCAGTAATATCAGCTGACATGCAATGTACTATTACTTTTATATAATTTCTTGTATATCCTTCATAGAAATCTGGTTTATCCTTTATTTCTTTTTCTATTAAAACATCCATTACTCTTCCAATAAACTTTTCAGTAAATGCATGCTCATTTTTATCATTTAACTCTATTAGTGCCTTACTTCTTATATCTTTTATAGTTCCATCTAATTGGTTTGGCATATCTGCTGCCTTAGTTCCTTTTCTTGGACTATATTTAAATACATGAGTCTTAGTTAAATGAATTCTCTTTAAATATTCATAAGTTTCATTAAACTCTTCGTCTGTTTCTCCTGGGAACCCAACAATTACATCTGTAGAAATTGATACATCAGGTAATGTTTCTCTTAACATATTAACAGATGCCTCATATTCTTCAGCTGTATATCTTCTATTCATTCTCTTTAATGTTGCATCACATCCACTTTGAAGTGATAAATGGAAATGTGGGCATAATTTTTTAAAGCCTTTAATTTTTTCAACAACATCTTCAGTAAAGAATGCTGGTTCAATAGAACCTATTCTAATTCTCTCTATTCCATCTATTTTTTCTATTTCTTCTATTATGTTTATTAAATTTATGTTACCTTCTAAGTCTAATCCATATGAGGCTGTATGTATTCCTGAAAGTATAACTTCCTTAAATCCATGAGCTGCTAATTCTTTAACTTCTTCTAAAACCTTATTTGGATCCTTTGAACAAACTGATCCTCTAGCATAAGGTATTGTACAATATGTACAAAATCTATTACACCCATCTTGAATCTTTAAAAACGCTCTAGTTTTATCTTGATAATCTTCTATTTTTAAATCCTCAAACTTTTTGTTTTGTAGTACCGGTTGAACATGTACTTGTGGCTGACCTTCATCCTTAGCCTTATTAACATAGTAAACTACATCACCCTTATTTCTTGTGCCTAGAACTACATCTACCCCTGGTATTTCTGAAACCTCTTTAGGCGCCATTTGAGAATAACATCCAACAGCTGCAATTATAGCATCCGGATTATTTCTTCTTGCTCTACTTATTATTTGTCTTGATTTTTTATCTCCCATATTAGTAACTGTACAAGTATTTATTACATATACATCAGAAAACTCATTAAAATCCACTACTTCATATCCTTCTCTAATGAATTTCTCTGCCATAGCTTCTGATTCATATACATTAACTCTACATCCTAATGTAGCAAATGCAACTTTCATTAATCATTTCCTCCTAAATCACTAAGCTCATATTGTATTAAAGATGTTGCAACAAATCCAGCTGTTTCAGTCCTTAATATTCTTTTTCCAAGAGTAACTATATGAGCTCCTTTATCTTTAAGTCTTTCAATTTCATCTTCTTCAATTCCGCCCTCTGGCCCTACAAATATTCCAATATTTTTAATATTATCTATATTATTCTCTTTTCTTAATTCATTAATCAACGTTTTTATACCAAAATTATTTGCATTTTCATATGGAACTATTAATAAATCTAAAGAATTTATTTTCTCTAAAACTTCATTAAAATCAATAGGTTCTGATACTTTCGGAATTATACTTCTCTTACTTTGTTTTGCAGCTTCTAAAGCTATTCTATTTAATCTATCTAACTTTTTAAATTCACCTTTTAATTTAACATCAACTCTATGAGTTATTGTAGGAATGAACTCTGTAATTCCAAGTTCAGTTCCCTTTTGAACTATTAGATCCATCTTTTGAGATTTTGGTAGCCCTTGAAATAAATATATTTTCACATTACTTTCATTATTTGATTCTAGCTTTTCTAATATTTCTATTAAAACTTCTTGTTTAGAAACAGACTTAACTCTTCCTAAATATTCAACACCTTCACAATTGTTTAATGTTACTTTTTCACCTTCAGAAATTCTAAGAACCTTATATATATGCTTTACATCATCACCAATTATTTTAGCTACATCTCCGTTAATTAATTCTTTTGGAGTAAAAAATTTATGCATTATTTCATTCTCTCCTAAAAATTATTTTAATTTTGCAACTATGCAGTTCCATTCACCATCTCTATTTTTTTCAATAACTTCAAATCCAGTAGCTTCAAGTTTTTCACAAACCATATCAACTCTATCATGAATTATTCCTGATGTTATGAAAGTTCCACCATCTTTTAAAACTCTTTTAACATCATCTGTTAATATACAAATTATTTCTGCTAATATATTAGCAACAACTATATCAGCCTTTCCATCAATAACTTCTACAAGATTTCCATGAAGTATTTCAATATTATTTAAATTATTATAACCAACATTTTCTATTGAAGATTCAACTGCAACTGGATCTAAATCTACACCAACTGCTAATTTTGCTCCAAGCTTTGCTGCAGCTATAGCTAATATACCTGATCCACATCCAACATCAAATACTGTACTTTCTTCCTTAACATATCTTTCTAAGGCTTGAATACACATTCTTGTAGTTTCATGTGTTCCTGTTCCAAATGCCATACCTGGATCTAAATCTACAACTAATTCTCCATCTTTAGCTTCATATTCTTCCCATATTGGCTTTACAACAATCTTTTCACCAACTTTTGATGGTTTATAATATTGCTTCCATGTATTAGCCCAATCTTCCTCATGCATTTTTTCATGCTCAACTTTAGCTTCTCCTAAATCAAGCCCCATTTCTTTAAGTTCTGTTAATCTTTCATTAACATATTCTAATACATCTTCAATATTATCTTCTTCTGCAAAATACGCTTTTACAACTGCAACTTTGCCCTTATGCTCTAAAACATTTATATCTGCAAAATCCCATGTTAATGGTCCTTGTTCTCTTCCTAAGATATCCTCTGGATCCTCTATTGCTACACCTTTACAATCTAAGCTATAGAAAATTCCTGATATTGGCTCTAACGCCTCACTTTTAGTTATTACTCTAACTTCTATCCATGTTCCATCCATTACTGAATCATCCTTTCACTTCTTTTCTCTTTGACTAATACTATATTTTACACGTATGTTTACATAAAGTCTAGAATAATTTATATACAAAAGGATAACTATATTTTTATATATAGTTATCCCCAAATAGCTAATTTAAATTGCTATATCTTTATTATCATTTTCTTTTTTCTTTCCTTTAGTAAATCTGGCTTTTCTAATCATTTTATCATTAGCCATATTATATGTAATTGTTCCTATAAAAACAAATATTATACCCAACTGTGGAGCATACAAAGTGCAATCTACTATTCCTTGAACAATTATCATTGCATTTATAGCTGCAATTAAAGGTAACATTTTATTATGCTTCTTATATAATTTTATCATATCTTTATATAAATTGAATTTGATATATAAATATATTGTAAGTCCTACAATACCTAAAGTTACTAAAAAAGTTAACCATAAATTATGAGGGTGTATTAAAAAAGTAATTATTTGATTATGTAAATTCGGATCATCACTATAAACAAAATTTGATCCATGTTGCATCATCCCTAGCATTCCCCACCCAGTAATAGGCTTTTTAAATACCATATTTATAGCTCCAATCCATATACGATATCTTGAATTAAAAGATGTTACTAATTCACCAATAGGTGTTGTATTAGCAACTTTATTTTGAATTATAAAAAATAAAATAGAGCTTATTCCTACGGTAATAGAAATTGCTATTAACCCTCTTATATCCTTTTTTTCTTTTAATATATAATATATAAATATTGATACTACTAAGGCAATAAATGCCCCTGTTGATTCTGTCAATAACAAAGCTATAATTACTAGTACAATTGAAAGATTATAAATTATATAGTCTTTTTTCCCTTTCTCAATACATTTTAGATAAAAAATCATTAATATTATGTTACCGAACCAAGCTCCTGCCATATTGGGATTTCCAAAAAAACTAAAAACCCTATGTTGCGGCATTCCTATTAAAATAAATACTATCTTTTCTATTACTCCTCCAATTGCTGCAATTACACTTAAGTATACTATATACTTAATAACTATATTTATTCTACTGATTTTAACAAAGTAATTTTGAGAAAATACATTTAAGGCAAAATATAAAAATAATACAAAAGAGGATAATAAAGATAATAAATCTTTATTTACAATACTACTAAATACAGAGTATACAAATAATAAAAATAAACCTATATTCCAGTAATTCTTTTCTATTTTTAATTTTTTTCTAAATAATAAGTTCACTGCATATACAGCTGGAATTACAGCTGTAAAAGGTGAAAAAACAATCATAATAATAAAATATATCATAATTTACCACCAATATTTTTTTTATTTACACCCTTTGGTATAACCGCCTTAGTATACACACAATAAAAACTTTATTCAAAAACTTTAACTATCTTTTTATTAAATTTAGCATAAATATTTTAATATATACTTAGTATCTCCAATAAATATTTTTATTTATCTAATAACAAGACGTTTACATATATATATATACTAATAATGTTGCTATAAATTATATATATTTCTAACTTTTCTTTTTACTTGATATTCCTTTAGTTTTTTTTGTATTTCTAGTCATTTTTATCAATGTATATTTAAAAAGATTGCATATTGCAATCCTTTTATACCTAATTATATATGGCAATTAAGAATTTAGTTTTTATTCCTTGAGCTGTAAACATTTCTTCATGTTCAGTTGTAACATTCCCCTCAAATCCACTATTATGTAAATCATATGTAATATACTTAATTTCTAAGTTACTTTCCTTAAAATATTCAAGTGATTCTTCAAATAATTCATCATCATCAGTCTTGAACCAAATTTCTGCACCCTTTTTCAAGAATTTCTTATATTTTTCAAGCTGTCTTGTATGTGTTAACCTTCTCTTTTTATGACGCTCTTTAGGCCATGGATTACAGAAATTAATATATATTCTCTCTATAACATCATTTTCATCTAACATATCATCTATTAATAATATTTCCTGAGACATAAGAGCAACATTATCTACTTCATGCCCTACTTTTTTATATGCCTCTTCAATATTTCTTTTAGCTAAAACTAATACTTCATCTTTTATATCTACTGTTATATAGTTTATATTAGGATTTTCAGATCCATGAACAGCCATAAATGTTCCTTTTCCACATCCTAATTCCATGTATATTGGATTATCATTGCCAAAAAATTCTTTCCATCTACCCTTATACTCACTTGGTTTTTGTATGAAAAATTTACAACTTTCTAATTCAGGTCTTGCCCAAGGCTTTCTTCTCATTCTCATAACTTTTGTTCACTCCAAATCATTTCTTTAAGTTTATAGATTAATTATACAGATTATTTCTTTTATTTCAACTCTCTATAAATCTTTCTAGCAACTTTAATTTATATAATAGTAAATCCACAATATACATTTTCTATTTTAAAGATAGTATATTGTGGATAATATTAGTTTCTATTTATCATCATTAACAGTTGTATTTTTCCACTAAAGCTTTAAATTCACTCTCATTACTCTTTATATAATCAATAAAGTTCTTATTAACAGAATTTAAACTATTAGCTAATTCACATACAAACATTGGAATATCTTTTCTTGCAATATCTCCATAGCACTTTCCTAGTCTTGCTTCTCCTTCTACAAAACTTCCATCAATGTGAATTTCATATGCTTCTTCTATAACATCGTTAATTCTCTTTTTCTTTCCTGTAAATCCTATTTCAGCTATTTCATGTACACCACAAGAGTTAGGACAACCTGAGAAGTATAATCTAGGTAATAAATCAATATTCGAAACATTTTCTTTAACATAATTTAATGTTTCTCTTAAAGCTCCTTGACTTTCACATATCCCTATTTGACATGTTGGAACCCCTATACACGCTACACTATAATCAAAGGAAGTTGTTCCACCCATTGATTTTGTAACATCTAGTAACTCTTCTGCTTCTTTTCCATTTAGATTTCTAAAGTATACACCTTCAGTCATTGATAATCTAATTTCAGGATTATCAAACTTTTCTAATGTTGAAATAATAACTTTTAAATCACTTAGCTTTATTTGACCACCTACTGGATGTACATAAACGCTATATAATCCTGGTTGCTTTTGTGCTATTAATCTTGGATTAGTTATATTTGTTTCTATACCAGCTTTAGTATAATTTTTAGGCTCAACTGATAGTTTATAATTTTCTTCTTTTTTAACTATTTCAACATATTTTTTATATTCATTTATAAAGCCTTCTTCTCCTAGTTTATCAACCATATATCTTACACGGGCCTTAGCTTTATTTTCATAATTTCCTTCTGCCTTAAATAATCTAACCATAGCTTCTACATAGTTTAATACTTCACTAGCTTCAATAAGTTCTGGATATATTAATGCAAGCTTAGGATTTCTTCCTAATCCTCCACCAAGATATACTCTAAAATATTCTTTTCCATCTTTATTTACTGCTAAGAACCCTAAATCTTGAATTGTACAATGTGCTGTATCACTTGAAGCATTAGAGAAAGATACCTTTAACTTTCTTGGTAATTTATAAGTAGTTATTCTCTCCATAAAATACTCACCAGTAGCTACTGCATATGGTGTTGGATCAAATGCTTCTTCTTTATCAACACCTGATAATGGTGATAAAGCAACATTTCTTGGAAAGTTACCACCTGCTCCTCTTGTATATATATCCTTATCTAAAGCTTCCTTCATCAAATCACATACTTCATCTATTGATAATCCATGATATTGAATTGCTTGACGAGTAGTAAAATGTAATCCTTCTAATTTATATTTTTCTGCCCAACTATATATCATCTTTAGTTGTGACATAGTTATTATACCTGAAGGTATTCTAAGTCTTACCATAAACTCTTTTCCACCACGATGAGCGTATGATCCCATACCACCTGATGCATGTTTAAAATCAGCAACAGATATTTCTCCATTTATAAATTTATGCCCAACTTTTCTAAATTGTTCTATTTCTGACAAAAGTATCTCTTTTAAATTTTCCATCTTATCACCTCATATTATTGCTACTCTTGTTAATATTCCTACTTATCATAACAAATATTCACTTCTCTATTATATCTACAATCCACTAGCTTTTCTATTATTTAACTATTTAAATATCTAATTATAACCATTAACATTTTAAATGTTTACTAATTTTAAAATTTTATATCAATTGATTTTTTCTATTTTTTCCTATAAAATAAACATAAATATACATATTTATGAGGAGTGATTAATATGGTCGAAGTAAAAAATAAGCCACCTTTAGATTCAGAAACATCTGTTAAAGAAACATTTAAATCTTTATCAAGAAAAAATAAAATTCAATTTATATATGATTATTACAAATTTCCCATAATTGCTGGAATACTTTCTATCATAATTATAAGCCATATATCCTATTCAATTGCTACAAAACAAAATACCTATTGCAACATAACATATTACGGTTCTAACATTAATACAGATAATTTTAATAAACTTAAAGATATATTAAATAAAAGCATTTTATCTAATAATAAAAAATATGCTATATTTACAAACTCCCTTTTAGTTGATTCTAATTCAAACTATGGTGATGATCCAACAACAACACAAGCATTTGCTGTTAAATTGGCCGCTAATGAAATCGATATCTTGTTGGTTGAAAAAAATAATTTTGAATACTTTGCTGCTAATAATATGCTATTAGATTTAACCTTATTAGATGGGTTTTATGACTTAAATATATCTGAAGATTCTTTAATAACATCAACTGATCAATCAGGAAATAATAATTTATATGGAATTAAAGTGGACAATCTTAATCTATTAAAAGATTGTGGTTTTAATAATGAAAATACATTTTTATGTATAGCAATTAGTTCAAATAGACATGAACAAATAATTAACGTATTAAATGAACTTATTAAATAAAAAAGATGTTGCAATTGCAACATCTTTTTTTATTTCTTATTAAATAAATCCTTTAAGCCCTTCTTATGTGTAACTTCTCCATCAACACTTTCTCCACAGGCTTCCATAAATGCTTCTAAAGCTTCTTTTTGTTTAGAATTTAAATTCTTAGGAATATCAACTATTACTTTTACGTATTGATCTCCTCTAGCATTTGAGTGAACTTTAGGTACACCTTTACCCTTTAATCTAAACATAGTTCCTGATTGAGTTCCTGCTGGAATAGTATACTTAACATCTCCATCTACCGTTGGAACTGTTATTTCAACACCTAAAGCTGCTCTACCCATTGATATATGAGTTTCTATATAAATATCATTTCCTCTTCTATCAAATTGTTTAGACTTAGCTACATTTATTCTAATATATAAATCACCTGGAGGTCCATCATTAGAACCATGCTCTCCTTGTCCTCTAAGTGGCATTACATTACCTGCGTCAACACCAGCAGGTACATTTACTTTAATCTTTCTAGTCTTTCTCACTTTTCCTTTACCACTACAGCTTGAACATGGAGTTTCAACTATTGTTCCTTTTCCTCCACATCTATCACAAGTAGAAGTACTTACAAAACTTCCAAGAGGTGTTTGTCTTTGAACTCTAACTTGCCCACTTCCATTACATGTTGGACATGTTTTTGGTGAAGTTCCTGGTTCAGCACCAGTTCCTCTACACTTCTCACAATTTTCATGTCTGTTTATAGTTATTTCTTTTTCTACGCCAAATACAGCCTCTTCAAAAGTTAAATTTAAAGTATATTCTATATCTGCGCCTTTTACAGGGCCATTTCTTCTTCTTGAAGAACCACCACCGCCTCCAAAAAAGCTTTCAAATATATCACCAAAACCACCCATATCTGAGAAGTCAAAGCCACCAAATCCACCTGCTCCAAATCCACTTCCATCAAAGTCAGCAGTACCAAATTGATCATATCTAGCTTTCTTCTCTGGGTCAGAAAGTACTTGATATGCCTCATTTATATCTTTAAATTTTTCTTCTGCTTCCTTATTACCTTGATTTTTATCAGGATGGTATTTAATAGCTAGCTTTCTAAAGGCTCTTTTTATTTCATCATCACTTGCACCCTTTTCAAGGCCAAGAACAGCATAATAGTCTTTATTTGCCATCTATATACTCACCACCTATTTATATTTAACTTAGTCTATATTAACATTTATAAAAATTTTCGTAAACACCTAAACTTTTAAAAAGGGAAGACGACTTTTGTCTTCCCTATTTATATTACTTATATTATTTATCTTCTTTTACTTCAAAGTCAGCATCTACTACATTGTCATCATGAGCTGGTCCGTGATTAGCATTTCCACCCATATTGTTTGGATCAAATCCTGCACCTTGAGCTCCTGCTGCACCTTGAGCATCAGCATACATCTTTGAAGATATAGCATAGAATTCTTGAGTTAATTCTTCTGTAGCTTTCTTAATAGCTTCTAAATCTTCTCCATCTTTAACAGCTTTTAAAGCATCTAATTTAGCAGTTATCTTAGCTTTATCATCAGCAGAAATCTTATCACCAAGTTCTTCTAATTGCTTTTCAGTTTGGTAAGTTAATTGGTCTGCATTATTCTTAGTTTCTATTGATTCTTTTCTCTTCTTATCTTCTTCAGCAAATCTTTCAGCTTCTTTTACAGCTCTATCTACTTCTTCATCACTTAAGTTAGTTGAAGCAGTAATTGTGATGTTTGCTTCCTTACCAGTTCCTTTATCCATAGCTGATACTTTAACAATACCATTAGCATCTATATCAAAAGTAACTTCGATTTGTGGGATTCCTCTTGGAGCTGGAGCAATACCTGATAAAGTAAATCTACCTAAAGTCTTGTTATCAGCAGCCATTTGTCTTTCACCTTGTACTACGTGTATTTCAACTGATGTTTGACCATCTGCTGCAGTTGAGAATACTTGACTCTTCTTAGCTGGTATAGTTGTGTTTCTTTCGATTAATGGAGTTGCAACTCCTCCTAAAGTTTCAATACCTAATGTTAATGGAGTAACATCTAATAATAATACGTCTTTAACTTCTCCAGTTAAAACACCTGCTTGAATTGCAGCACCCATAGCTACACATTCATCTGGGTTAACTCCCTTTGAAGGTTCTTTTCCTGTAAAGTTCTTAACAGCTTCTTGAACTGCTGGAATTCTTGTTGATCCACCAACTAATATAACCTTATCGATTTGGCTAATTGAAAGTCCTGCATCAGATAATGCTTTCTTCATTGGCTCAATTGATCTTTGTACTAAATCATGAGTTAATTCATTGAATTTAGCTCTAGTTAAGTTCATATCAATGTGCTTTGGACCAGTTGCATCAGCTGTTATGAATGGTAAATTGATGTTTGTTTGCATAGATGAAGATAATTCAATTTTAGCTTTTTCAGCAGCTTCTTTTAATCTTTGAACTGAGCTCTTATCATTTCTTAAATCAATTCCATATTCAGCTTTAAATGTATCTGCAATATAGTCTATAATCTTTTGGTCGAAGTCATCTCCTCCTAAGTGAGTATCTCCGTTTGTTGATAATACTTCGAATACTCCATCACCTAATTCAAGGATAGATACGTCGAATGTACCTCCACCTAAGTCATAAACGAAAATCTTTTCGCTGTGATCAGTCTTATCTAATCCATAAGCTAATGAAGCAGCTGTTGGTTCGTTTATTATTCTTAATACTTCTAATCCTGCTATTCTACCAGCAT
>UQQU01000055.1 GCA_900543325.1 uncultured Clostridium sp.
TACGTGTGGTTTACTTCTTTCGAACTTTTGCTTTGCCATTTTGAAAATCCTCCTTATTTTAAATAAACTTTGCCTAGCGTTTGCATACTAATTTATATTCTTCATGGAGCTCATGATCGGGATTGAACCGACGACCTCCGCCTTACCAAGGCGACGCTCTGCCGACTGAGCTACATGAGCATTAAAGTGACGTTCACTTTAATATACCAATTATAAAGTTTACTATCATTTGTTTTTTTTGTCAATATTATTTTACTATTATTGTTTAGTGTCGGAAAGGCACTTTTCAAGCTTTCTTTTCACTCTTTGAAGAGCATTATCTATAGACTTTGCATGCCTATCTAAATCACAAGCAATTTCTTGATATGACTTACCATCCAAATAAGATTGCAATACTTCCATCTCTAAATCTGAAAGAACTCTTGCAATAGCCTCTTCTATCTGTGCCTTTTCTTCTTTACCTATAATAAGTGCTTCCGGATCACTAATCTTCATACTAGAAATTATATCCAAAAGTGTTCTTTCTGAATCATCTTCTGATACTGGTTTATTAAGAGAAATATATGTATTTAAAGGTATATGCTTTTGTCTTGTAGCAGTTTTTATCGCTGTTATTATTTGCCTTGTTATACACAACTCTGCAAATGCCTTAAATGTTGTTGATTTCTCATAATTAAAATCTCTAATAGCTTTATATAGGCCTATCATCCCTTCTTGATAAATATCCTCTTTGTCAGCTCCTATTAGAAAATATGATTTAGATTTTGCTTTCACAAAGCCTTCATATTTAGAAATAACATATTCTTGTGCTCTCACATTTCCATTTTTAGCTTCTATAACTATTTCTTCTTCTAATTTATCCTCAAATTCAGTTGCTATTTCCTTTGAATAATCTTTGTTATTCACAAATCCCCCTCCATTTCCTAAAACACCTTAATATTTACCCACGTCTCATAGCCTCTAATTTTTTTAATACATCTTCATCAATATTATCTTGTACTGTACTTTTTTGTAGTTGATCTACTTTACTAGTCGCTCTCTTTATATCTTCAGATGTATCAAAGACCATATTATAAAATTCTACACTTGAAATTCTAGTTGCACCTCTTTGAAAGATAGTTTGTTGTTCTAAAGAATCTGATGTAACTACAGAAACTTCAAAACGTCTCCCTATATTATGTATCTCTCTTTCAATATAAGCATCAGCAGTTTCTCCACTTTTAGTAAAAACTACTGTAAGATTTTTATTGTGTTCATATTTATTCTCTAAATTTCCGGCTACTCTATATCCATCGAACACAAGCATAATTTTACATTGATGAATTGCACCATAGTTATGTAAAATATCAATAAGCTTCTGCCTGGAACTATCTAAACTTATCTCTTTTTCCTTTTTTAAAATACTCCAGCTATTTATTACATTATATCCATCTATAAAAATAAATTTCACTTTTAACCTCTGTTAGTATTAAACTATTTAGTTAATCTACCTTTTAATACCTCATACATCATTATACCACCTGCTACTGAAGCATTTAAAGAGTTAATTTTACCTACCATAGGAATTTTAACTAATAAATCACATTTTTTAAGAGTTAAACTTGATATTCCCTTTCCTTCACTTCCTATTATTAAAGCACATGGTCCTGAAAAATCTGTATTATAGCTATAATCTTTACCTTCTATATCTGCACCATATATCCAAATTCCTTTTTCCTTTAACATATCTATAGTAGCATTTATATTTGTAACTTTTGCAATTTTCATATGTTCTATTGCTCCCGCAGAACATTTATATACTGTAGATGTTACTCCAACATTTCTTCTTTTAGGTATAATAATTCCATGAACTCCACAAAGTTCAGCAGTTCTTATTATAGATCCTAAGTTATGAGGATCCTCTATTTCATCTAATATTATTATAAAAGGTTTTTCCTCTTTTCTTTCTGCAACTTCTAATATATCATTTACTTCACAATATTTAAATGGAGTAACCTTAGCCACTATTCCTTGGTGACTTAATCCTTCACACATAGTATCAAGTTTTCTTCTATCAGCTTCCTTAACTACTATTCCTTTATCCTTTGCTAATCCTAATGCGACCTTTATTGAACCTTCTAAGTCACCTTTGCTCACATATAAACATTCGATAGTTCTATCACTTTTTAATGCCTCAATAACAGCATTTCTTCCTAATACTAAGTCTTCTCTTACAGCATCAATATTAGTTTCTTTTGCTGGTGCTAGTACTCTTGACTCTCTTTTGAAACCTTGATTTTCATCTTTTTTTCTAAAACCTCTATTACTTTTCTCTTGGAATTTATTAAATTCTCTTTCTTTTCTTCTTGGATTCTCTCTTTTTGTCATGAATATTCTCCTTTACTTTTGTTGTAAATCAATTGATAATGCAGTATTAAATATGAATTCTAATCTTTCAGTATCACCAATTAAATATAGATACCCAACTAAAGCTTCAAACCCAGTTGCCATTCTATAATCTCTTACATCTGCATTTTTAGGCACAGTTGCCGACTTAGCATTTCTTCCTCTTTTAAATATATAACTTTCATTTTCCGTTAATTTATCTTCAATTTCATGCATTATAATAGATTGGCTTTTAGCCTTTACATATCCTATAGCCTTTACATGAATTTTATGTGCACTTAATTCAAGATTATTTGATAATATAGAATTTCTTATAAAAAGTTCATAGACTCCATCGCCCACTAATGCTAATTGTAATGGATTTAAAAGTCTTGCCTCTTTCTCCGTAAATTCTTTTGTTCTTAAATCTTTCAACATATATTATCTCCTTAATATTTATGAGCCATAAAAAGTATCTTCATTAATATAATAGCCTCAAGTCGTATATTATATTTAAATTAGTCTGTATTAAATTAATGACAAGTTTATATTAGCAAATGGTAAATTTAGATAAATAAAGTCAGCATTGCTGACTTTATTTATTATCTTAAAACTTTTAGTAAACTTCTTTAAAATTTAATTTCCATTCGCAACCTATAACTTGTCACTTATATTAATCAACCTTTTTCCATCTAACACCTTGTGGAGTGTCTAAAAGCTCTATACCTTTAGCTTTTAGCTCATCTCTTATCTTATCAGCTAAAGCAAAGTTTCTATCTTTTCTTGCTTGTTGTCTTTCGGCTATTAAAGCTTCAATTTCAGCTTCTAAATCTCCCTTAGTTGTTTTTTGTAAAATACCTAAAGGTAATCCTAATTCTCTTATTAATTCTAAAGCCTTTTCACATAATTCTTTAGATGAATTAATTCCCACATTGCTATTAATATCTCTTATTAAATCAAATAAAACTGAAATAGCATCTGCAGTATTAAAATCATCATCCATTTTTTCAATATATCTTTGTCTATATGCATCTAATGATTCTAGATATTTAATTTCTTCATCAGTCATTTTTTCATTCTTAACTTCTGATATTAAATTTTCTAAATTACCTATAGCATTATATAATCTTTCAACAGAAGCTTTAGCTGATTCTAATAAATCATTACTAAAGTTTAACTGAATTCTATAATGTCCTGATAACATTAAAAATCTTATTACATCTGCATCATATTCTTTTAATGCATCTCTAGCAGTTAAGAAATTATTTAAAGACTTAGACATCTTTTGATTATTAACATTTAAAAATGCTGCATGCATCCAATAGTTTGCAAATTTCTTTCCTGTTAAAGCTTCGCTTTGAGCAATTTCATTTTCATGGTGAGGGAATGCTAAATCCATACCTCCAGCATGTATATCTATTGTATCTCCAAGTAATTTCTTAGCCATACATGAACATTCAATATGCCATCCTGGTCTTCCTAATCCCCAAGGACACTCCCAAGCAGGTTCACCTGGTTTTTGTGCTTTCCAAATAGCAAAATCCATTGGATCTTCTTTTCTCTCATCAACATTTATTCTAGCTCCAGCTTGTAGATCATCTAGATTTTGACCAATAAGTTGACCATATCCTTCAAACTTTTTAGTTCTAAAATAAACATCTCCATTTACTTCGTATGCATATCCTTTTTCTATTAACCCAGAAACAAAATCAATTATTTCACTAATATATTCAGTAGCTCTTGGATTAGTAGTTGCTCTCTTGATATTAAGCCCATCAGCATCTTTGTAGTACTCACAAATATACTTATCACCAATTTCTTTTACTGTTGTATTTTCTTCATTAGCTTTATTTATCATCTTATCATCTATATCAGTAAAATTTTGAACGAAGTTAACTTCATAACCCCTATATTCCATATATCTTCTTATAGTATCAAAAACGATAAATGTTCTACCATTTCCTATATGAAAATAGTTATAAACTGTTGGTCCACAAACATACATGCTAACCTTACCTGGCTCTAGTGGAACAAATTCTTCTTTTTTTCTAGTTAAAGAATTATATATTTTCATTTAACAATCCCTCCTTTTTATATTTTTTTAACCTTATAATCTTATATTATTCTTTTCAAATTGAGATTTAACAATAGAAATAACATCATCAATCTTTACTACTTCCATTTCACCATCTCTTAATTTAAATTCAACTTCACCTTCAGTTATCTTCTTACCTACAGTAACTCTCATTGGAATTCCGATTAATTCTGAATCCTTAAATTTAACTCCTGGTCTTTCATTTCTATCATCTAATATAGCATCTACACCAATTTTTCTTAATTCATCATATAATTTGTTTGCAATTTCCATTTGAGCTTCGTCTTTAATATTTACTGGAATAACTGAAACATGATATGGCGCTACTGAAAGTGGCCATATTATTCCATTTTCATCATGATGTTGTTCAATTATAGATGCCATTGTTCTTGTAACACCTATTCCATAACATCCCATTACAAATGGTGTATTCTTTCCGTTTTCATCTATAAATGTAGCATTCATAGCTTCTGAATATTTAGTTCCTAATTTAAATATATGACCAACCTCAGTTCCTCTTGCTATAGTAACTTTAGCTCCACATTCAGGACACTTTTCTCCACTTTCTATATTTCTGAAATCTCCTACAGTACCTTCAAAATCTCTACCATAGTTAACATTCTTTAAGTGATATCCAGTTTCATTAGCTCCAAGAATCATATTGTACATATACTTAACTTCTTCATCAACTAATAATAAATCTACTTTTAATCCTACTGGTCCACCAAATCCAACTTCACATCCAGTTGCATTTTTGTACTCTTCATGAGAGGCCATAGCTATATCACCTGAAGCATTTGCTGCATTAGCAACTTTTACTTCATTAACTTCTCTATCTCCTCTAACGACTACACCAACTATTTTTCCATCTACATTAAACATTAAAAGCTTAACTGTTTTCTTTGGAGATACATTTAAGAATTCTGAAACTTCATCTATTCCTCTACTATCTGGAGTAGCCACTTTCTCCATTTCTAATAACTCTTCTACTTCTGCTTTTTCTGGTGTTGCTTCTGCTTTTTCTATATTAGCAGCATAATCACATGCTGAACAGAATACTACATCATCTTCACCAACTTCTGATTTAACCATAAATTCAGCTGAATTTGATCCACCAATTGCACCTGAATCAGCTGCAACACATTTAGCATCTATTCCACATCTATTGAATATTTTTACATATGCATCATGCATCTTATCATATGATAAATCTAACCCCGCTTGATCTTTATCGAAGCTATAAGCATCCTTCATTATAAATTCTCTTGATCTCATAATTCCGAATCTTGGTCTTCTTTCATCTCTATATTTAGTTTGAATTTGATAAAGATTTACTGGTAATTGTTTATATGATTTTATTTCATTTCTAGCTATATCAGTAAATACCTCTTCATGTGTTGGTCCAAGACAAAAATCTCTATTATTTCTATCTTTTAATCTGAACATTTCATCTCCATAAACGTCCCATCTACCTGATTCTTGCCATAATTCAGCTGGTAATACAGCTGAAGCTAAAAATTCTTGTGCACCTGCTGCATTCATCTCTTCTCTTACTATTTCTTCAATATTCTTTAATACCTTAAGACCTATAGGCATATAATTGTAAACACCTGCAGCCATTTTTCTAATCATACCTGCTCTAAGCATAAGCTTATGACTATCTATTTCTGCTTCTGCTGGTACTTCTCTTAATGTTGATACTAACATATTTGACATTTTCATAATTTGTTCCTCCAGACTCTCTATTTAATATTATAATTTCATATTTATTAACGGTTATACCATCAAATAGTTAAAAGCCATTCTAATGTCTACTTGTAGAATCTTATAAAGCTTTATTTATAAACTCTAATTAGGATTACTTTATTCATTATCTCATAACTTTTATCTATAAACTAAAAAAAGTCCTCCCTAATATAGAATTAGGGCGAACTTATATCCGCGGTACCACCTAAATTTGTGCTTTAATAATGATAACGGTGTTAAACCGATAGTTTTTACCTACAACTCGAAAGCTGGTTCAAAATCTATTGAAAATCTTACAGCCAATGGATTTTCTCTCTGAAATGGCGATTTCTACTATTCTTCGTCACTGCTTTAAATAATATATTTTTTTGATTAATTAATTATATAATCTTGAAAAAACTATGTCAATATAATGTAATTGAAATTAAATCAGCTTTTCGCCTAAAATTAAATCTTCTGGTGTTGTAACCTTAATATTCGTATATTCTCCATCGTAAATGTATACCTTATTACCATACTTTTCAGCCACCATAGTATCATCAGTAACTACTAATTTATCTATTTTCACTTTTTTATGACATTCTAAAATCTCACTAAACTTAAAAACTTGAGGCGTTTGAATTGATACTAAGTTTTCCCTATTGGGAGTATTAATCGAAAAATTATTTTCATCCTTAATCTTTATTGTATCTTTTGGCATTACACCTGGTGCACACGCTCCATAAATAGTTGCGTATTTTATTCCCTCATCTATTATTCTATCTGAAATAAATGGTCTTGCCCCATCATGAATCAATACTATATCAGTTTCACTATTTTCTAAACTTTTAAGTCCATTATATACTGAATCCTGTCTTTCAGCACCACCAACAACAATTTTATCAACCTTAAGATCATATTTCTTTAAAATATTTTCTTTAAAATAGTCTATTTCTTCTTGTGATAAAACGACTATTATATTATCTATTTTTTTATTATCATTAAATTTCTTAATTGTATAATAAATAATAGGTTTTCCCTTTATCTCAATAAACTGCTTACTTATAGAGGAATTCATTCGTCTTCCTTTTCCTCCAGCCAAAATAATAGCACTTACCATTAAATTTCTCCTTTAATTTTCCTTTGGTTTTGCAAATATCATTCTTCCAGCAGAAGTTTGCAGAACAGATGTAACTGTTATAAAAATTTCTTCTCCAATAAACTTTCTTCCACCTTCAACTACAATCATAGTTCCATCATCTAGATATCCAATTCCTTGTGCTGATTCTTTACCATCTTTTATAACCACAATCTTCATTTCTTCTCCTGGGAGAACCACTGCTTTTATTGCATTAGCTAAATCGTTTATATTTAAAACAGGTACACCTTGAAACTCTGCAACTTTATTTAAATTAAAGTCATTTGTTATAACTTTTCCACCTAATTTTTGAGCTAACTTTAATAATTTACTGTCAACCTCAGCAATTTCTTTAAAATCACCTTCCCAAATTTCAGTTTCAACTTCTAATTCCTTCTGAATTTTATTTAGTATATCTAATCCTCTTCTTCCTCTATTTCTTTTTAAGGAATCTGAAGAATCTGATATATGACGAAGTTCATCTAAAACAAAACTTGGTATAACTAAAGTACCTTCTATAAATCCTGTCTTACATAAATCAAAAATTCTACCATCAATTATAACTGATGTATCTAATACCTTTGCACTACTCTTCGCAAGACCCTTACTTTTCTTTTCTTTATCTTTCTCTCTTAAATTATTCTTTTTAAATATGGATAAAGTTGAAGAAATATCATCCTTCTTCTTTATAAATATTTCTGCTCCAATTATTGCTGCTATTAATTCTAATAATACAAATATTATGGGTCCTATAGCAGGATGTATTCCTGAAAATATTCCTGAAAAAGGCGCTCCTATAAATGCTGCAATAATTAATCCTATTAAAATTCCTAAACTCCCCAAAATTAATTCTTGAGCACTTAATCTTTGAATGTTTTTTTCCATTCTATCTATAATATTTGATATCCATTTATATAATCCTGGTGAAATAAAATAAAAAATAATTCCAAATAATAGTATGCAAAAAATATAAAATATAGTTGTTGATATTGCACCTTTAATAACATTAATTTTAAATCCTCTACTAACGGCTAATATTCCTTCACCAACAATATATCCAATAACTAATCCCAAAAGAGTAAAAATTATCTTTAGAGATTTTTTAAACATAAACTCACCTCCTATTAAAAAGCTATACAGAATAGTTATAAATAACCATTTTTTATTATACCATAATATTAATATTACTATTACAAGTATTTAAATTTTAAAAATAAAATTTAACATTAATACCCCCTATCAAAATATCAATAGGTTGTTTATTATAATATTAAACAATGCGACCAAGGGTTGTATTGACAAAATTGTCTGAAAATGCTTATAATTTATATAAGGATTATATTTCTAAGGAGTTGAGGCAAATGAAAGACATTATATTTGATAGCTTTCAAAATGACGTCAGTGAATCTCTATTAAGGCACAAAAGTATTCTAGATGTTCTAACTAAGTATACTGAATCTAGTTCTAGAGTTAACAGAGCAGTAGCCAAAGCTGTTACAAACTGTGGTTGCATTGAGATAAATGCAAAAAAGCAATGTCTGCCAAATGAAGACAACTCATTGGAAGATTTATCTGAGTGTTTAAAAACTCATATGGATGGTTGCTTATGTGAAAATTGCCGTGAAGTTATAGAAAGAGAGATTGGTAATAACTTATTTTATCTTACTTCTCTTTGTAATATTCTTGATATAAATCTTTACGACGTTCTATTAAAAGAAAGCGATAAAATTACCACCCTAGGTAAATTTACCTTTAGATAAATATATAAGCAGGTTTACACCTGCTTATATATTTTTACCAATATTTTTATTAATATTCCAAAGATTTATTAAATTTCTTTCTTTAAATGAATTTGCTCTTTTATTCTCTTTAATCCACTTCTTATAGCTGTAGCTCTTGCCTCACCTATACCTTCAACTTGATCTAGCTCTTCTTTGCTTGCAGCAATTACATATTTTAATTTATTAAAATGCTTTATTAAATTTTCAATTACGTTAGTTGGAATTCTTGGAATTTTAAATAATATTCTATATCCCTTTGGCGAAATTAATGTATCTACTAACGATACACCACCAAAGCCAAGTACTTTCGCAATAATTTCCAAGTCTACTAACTCTTCTGAATTTAACTTTTGAATATCTTTATATATACTATTGTGATCTGTATTTTCTCCACAATAATCTCTAATTAAAAGGATTCCATCTCTCTCTATATATCTTATTAATTCATTAAGTTGCATAGAAATAAGTCTACCTTCATTACCTAATTCTAAAATGTACCTTTTTATTTCTTCAACTATCCTCATCACCATTTCAGTTCTTTGAATTGCAGTTACTACATCAAAAACAGTTGTTAAATCTTGAAACTCTAAAATATTCAAATTATTTATAACTCTTTCTAGAACATTAACGTATTTCTCTAAAGTTTGAACAGCTTGGTTGGCTTTTGCTAATATTACACTTGTATCTTGTAATACATATTTTATATCACCTTTATATATTGTAATAATATTTCTTCTTTGAGATATAGCAACAACTATAGTATCCGTTTGCTTTGCTATTCTTTGTGCAGTTCTGTGTCTTGTTCCCGTTTCATAGGTTGTTATAGATGGATCAGGTAATAATTGTGCATTAGCACAAACTATCTTTCTTAAATCCTGACTTAATACTATAGCTCCGTCCATTTTAGCTAACTCATAAATATATGCTGGAGTATACTCTGAATTTATATTGAAGCCACCATCTACTATATTCATTACATCTTCAGAATCCCCTAAAACTATTAATCCACCAGTTTTAGCTCTTAAAATATTTTCTAGTCCTTCCCTTAAATTTGTTCCAGGACTAACTATTTTTAATATATTTTTTATTTCGTTATCATCCTTAATTCTCATGCTAATCACCTAATCTATTACTTTCACATACTTTCTATAATAATTATATTTTACACCTATTTATATACATCTGCTATAACATCATTTAGAGTTTTCATTGACATTATTTTTATATTAGGTATTTTCACTTCTTTACTAAAAGAATCCTTAGCCACATATACCTTTTTAAATCCCATTCTTGCTAACTCTTTAACTCTTATTTCTATAGATGGAACCTTCTTCAATTCTCCTGTTAAGCCAACATCAGCTATAAATGCAACATTTGCCTCTATTCCTCTTTGTTTTACAGATGAAACTATACTCATAATTACAGCCAAATTAATACCTTGCTCTTTTATTCGCATTCCACCTGTAGTCTTTATAATAACATTTTTATCATAAAGATTAATTCCACCTCTTTGCTCTAAAATTGATATCAAGGTATTTAGCTTATCTTTTCCTAATGTTTCACCTATTCTAGTAGGATAAGGAGTAAATGTTTTTGAAACTAAACTTTCTACTTCTGTAATTATAGGTCTAGATCCTTCCTTTATAACCGTTAATGTACTTCCTGATACTATTTCTCCCTCTTCTCTTTTAGTCATAAAAAATTCTGATGGATTATCAATAGACATCATACCCTTTTCAGACATTTGAAAAAATCCAGTCTCCCCTGTACTTCCAAATCTATTTTTAGAACTAACTAATCCTCTTAATTCTTCATCAGTATCACACTCTATAATTAATACAGTATCAACTAAATGTTCTAACGCTCTAAGACCAGCTAATTCATCCGCCTTTGTCATCTGCCCTACTATAATTACTGCTCTTTGTCTTTTATTATCCTTAGCAATTCTTAGCAATTCATTAGCACACTCCATTGTTTGAGTAGGAGAACCTGCTCTTGCTGGTAATGAACTTTCCATAGTGAATGTTTGTATACTATCTATTATTAATAAATCTGGATCTATTTCATTAACAGCGTCTACAACATTATCCATGCTAGTTTCTTGAACAACCCAAATATTATCGTTAATTTTATCTAAAATTCTATCAGCTCTATTTTTTATTTGACTATCACTTTCTTCTCCAGATGCATAAATAACTTTATGTCCAGCCCTAGCAATATTATCTGCTACCTGTAATAATAAAGTTGATTTTCCTGCTCCTGGTCTTGCTGTTATTATAGTAATGGAATCCTTAACAATTCCGCCTCCCATTACTCTATCAAACTCACTTATTCCAGTTACAATTCTATCACTTTTACTTGAAGTAACTTCAGATAGCTTTTTAATTGGTTTTTTAGCTAATTGTCTTACCTTTATTGCTTCTTTTGTAGATTTATTCTGTTGAACAACTTGTTCTTCAGTAAACGTATTCCAACTGCTACAATCTGGACATTTTCCCATCCATTTTGGTGATTCATATCCACATTCTTGACATATAAATACAGATTTTATCTTTGCCATATTCTTCACCACTCTATCTATTTTAATATAAAATTCTTATTCTATCGTAAAATGAGCATAATACTTCTAACTTTAACTAACTAAGTTTAAATTTGTAGCTTCAGTTAAGTCTAAGTAATTAAAATAAAATTTCTATTCTCATTTAAATTCCAATTTACTCTATATAATATAACATACTTAAAATATAAAAAATATAAAAAATATAAAAATAAACCATAAGATATTTACTAATTCTTATGGTTTATTTTTGTATTTTATTTACTTTTCAATAAGCTTCGCAGCTTCCTTATCAACTATTACGATAACATCTCTATGCATTTGTAACATAGACGCTGGATTATCTGTTGAAATCTTACCTGAGAATAATCCTTTAATAGCCTCAGCTTTACTTTCTCCTGATGCAATAAGAACTATTTTTTTAGCTTTCATTATTCCACCTAAGCCCATACTTACAGCTTTTCTTGGAACATCCTCTATATTCTCAAAAAATCTAGCATTTGCTTCAATAGTATCTTGAGTTAAAGTTATTACATTCGTTCCTACAGATAACTCATCATCTGGCTCATTGAATGCAATATGACCATTATTTCCAACACCTAATAATTGGATATCTACGCCTCCTAACTCTTGTATTTTCTTATCATACTCTGAGCATTCTTTTTCTAAATCTTCTGCTAATCCATTTGGAACAAAAGTTTTTTGAATATCTATATTAACATGCTTAAATAAATTTTCATTCATAAAATATCTATAACTTTGTTCATGTTCAGGATTTAATCCTACATACTCATCTAAGTTTATTGTAGTAACTTTTGAAAAATCTACTTCATTATTTTGATACATTTTTATTAGTTCTTTATACATTCCAACTGGTGATCCTCCAGTAGCTAAACCTAAAACCGCATTTGGATTTTTATTTATGACCTTAGCAAACTCCTCTGCTGCAGCTCTACTTAATTCTTCATAATTTTTAGTAATTATTAATTTCATAATATCTCTCCCTCTTTCCTTGAAATATTTACTTGTAATGTAAATTTATCTGATTTATAAAATGCTTCTTCTAAAAATAAAAGCTTGTCTGTATTCGTAAAAGTTTTACTAATCATCTTTAGTATAGGTGTATCCTTTTCACACTCTAATAAATTTCTTATTTCATCATTAACATTTACTGCTACTATAGATGAATTAGAATTTGTAATCACATATCCAAATCCCTCCAAAACTTTATATAAAGATCCTTCTAGCATTTTTTCATTAACATGCCCGCAATAATCAACTGGTATATATACAGTTTCTAACGCAATACACTCACTATCTACTATTCTTTTTCTTGTTATTTTATATAACTTATCTAATATAAAAATATCCTGCATATCTTCAGGAGTATCTATAACCGCAAACTCTACTACTTTAGTTTCTAATACTCTACCACTTTGTTTTATCATTTCTGTAAAGCTCATCATATCTTTTTGATTTACTTTTTGCTCACATACAAAAGTCCCCTTACCTTTTTTTCTTGTTAGTACTCCTTCTTGTACTAATTCTCCGATAGCTTGTCTTATTGTCATTCTACTGACACCATAAATCTCACAAAGCTCTCTTTCACTTGAAATACAATCTCCAGCCTTCCAAATTCCATTAGCTATTTTTTTTATAAAATCATTTTTTAATTGATAATATACTGGTATTGGACTATTTTTATCTATCATATTATCACTCCCAATTTCATTATATGATATATATATATAGTTGTCTATACCAGTTAGGAAATTTTTTTAATAAAAAAATATGCATATTTATTTATTATTTGGAAATGCTATCTATATAAATTACAAGGAGATGGTATTTTGATAGATAAATCTTATTTATATAATGTTCCTTCTAAAAATATTCTTAATAGTTATAAACCTAAAAATTTATCTAATGATTCTATAGATAATTATCCTGTTGACTCTATAGAAAATATGGTTATAAACTCTAATCTAAACGATGAAAACTCTATAAAATAATACTATATGATATAATCAATAAGAAAGTAAGGTAAGAACCTTACTTTTTTAAATTGATTACAATTCCTTTTCTTCTTGTCATTGATTCAATTGAATACTTTATCCCTTGCACTCCTATTCCAGATGATTTAATTCCCAAAAAAGGAAAATGATCTGGTCCTCTTTCAGTTTTATTATTTATTTGAACTGCTCCAACTTCTAATTTATCTGCTATATAAAAAGCATTATCTAAATTGTTAGTAAATACAGATGATTGTAATCCATATTGAGATTCATTAGCTATTCTTATTGCTTCATCTTTATCCTTTACCCTTATTATTGGTAATACAGGACCAAATGGTTCTTCCCATGCCAGTCTCATATCAGTAGTAACATAATCAAATAAGGTTGGATATATAATATTTTTTTCTCGTTTAGCACCTAATATTAAATGTGCCCCCTTATATCTAGCATCCTCTATAAGCTCCCATACAAAATCAGCAGCTTTTTCATCTATAAGAGGAACTATTGAAACATCTTCTTCCTCAGGATTTCCGACTTTTAAATTTTCTACTAATACTTTTATTTCCTCCACCAATTTATCAGCTATATTTTCTTCTACTAATACTCTCTTTACGGCTGTACATCTCTGTCCTGAATAAGAATATGCACCTTCTACTATATTTCGTGCAGCTAGCTCCAGATCTGCGTCATCTAATACTATTGCAGCATCTTTTCCTCCTAGTTCCATTAATAGTGGAACCATATTAGTTATTTTAGATATTCTCATACCAACTTCACTACTTCCAGTAAAGTTTATAAAGTCTATGGCAGGATGAGTTACAATATAATCACCTATTTCACTTCCTCTTCCAGTAACAGTATTTAATACTCCATTAGGTATTCCGGCCTCCTGAAATATTTTAGCTAGATATAATCCACATAAACTTCCTTTAGTAGCTGGCTTTAACACTACAGTATTTCCAGCTACTAACGCTGGAGCAATTTTAGATGCTGATAAATTTATAGGATAATTAAATGGTGATATTGCTAAAACAACTCCCATTGGCTCTCTTACAACAATAGATAATTTTTTTTTGTTAAAACCAGGAAAACTATCACTTTGTATGCTTTCTCCGTAAATACTTTTTGATGTATCTGCAGTAAATCTAATAAAATCAGCAGTTCTATTTATTTCTGATTCTGCACTTTTTCTATCCTTTGCAATTTCACGTATTAAAATATCACTTAAGTCTACTATACGTTCTTGCAATATGTCTGCAGCTCTATATAATATTTTTGCCCTTTCATTAATAGGAGTTTCTCTCCATTTAGCCTTTGCATTTGCTGCAACTTTTATAACTTCATCAACTTCTTCTTTTGTCATTGCAGGTACTCGTCCTACTATCTCCTCATTAATTGGAGATTTAATTTCAATAAATTTTTCACTTTTACTATTACACCATTGTCCATTAATAAGATTGCGAAACTTTCTTTCTTCTCCTACTAAATTACTAAACATATTTTCACCTCAGCTTACAAATACTTTTATTTATTTTTCCCTTATGAATATATATTTATTAAGCTCATTTTTACTTTAAAAAAATAGAAATGGATTATTAATTATTTAAGGCTACACATTCACCTCTTAATTTAATAATCCATTTCATTATTAATTATATAAAATACTAATTGATATATTTTATTAACTTCTATCTGTGTGAAAAAATCAATCCTTCTTCTTTACATTCAACCTTTAGCTTATCTCCGATTTTGATTTCACCTTTTAATAGTTCATCGCTTAATTTATCTACTATTTCTCGATTTATTATTCCTCTTAATGGTCTAGCTCCAAATTCTAAGCTTTTATTTTTAGTAACAAGGAACTTATTTAAATCTTCATCATAAATCAAATCAATATTTTTTTCTTTTAGCCTATTAATAGTATCCTTAAGCATTATATTTACTATTTCTAATGTATCCTCTTCTTTAAGTTGATTAAATACTATAGTATCATCTACCCTATTTAAGAATTCTGGTTTAAATGCTGTTTTTAGCTCTTCTAATACTATTTCTTTAATTTTTTCATATTCTGCAAATGTTGAGTTTGCCGCAGTATCAAATCCAACTCTTCTTTGACTCTTTATTTTTTGAGCTCCTACATTAGAGGTCATAATAACTATTGTATTTTTAAAATCTATAGTTTTTCCTTTTCCATCTGTTAGTCTTCCGTCTTCCATTATTTGAAGCAAAATATTAAATACATCTGGATGTGCCTTTTCAATTTCATCTAATAATACTACTGAATAAGGTTTTCTTCTAACAGCTTCTGATAATTGTCCCCCTTCTTCATATCCTACATATCCTGGAGGCGCTCCTATCAATCTTGAAACAGAATGTTTTTCCATGTATTCAGACATATCGATTCTAATTAAATTACTTACCTTTCCAAACATAACCTCAGCTAAAACGTTACAAAGCTCCGTTTTACCAACTCCAGTAGGTCCGCAAAAAATAAATGTTCCAATTGGTCTATTAGGATTTTTAAGTCCTACTCTTGCTCTTTTTACAGCTCTGGTTAATGCCTTTATAGCTTCCTCTTGACCAACAACTCTTTTTCTTAATGTATCTTCTAAATGTAAAAGCTTATCTGATTCTTTTTCTGTTAATTTCTCTACTGGAACTTTAGTCCAAATGGCTACTACCTTTGCAATATCATCTTCATTAACTATTTGGACCTCTGTACAACTATGAGCTCTCCATTCATTTTTAATTTTTTCAAATTCTTCTTTTAATTGTTTTTCTTTATCTCTTAGGCTTGCAGCTTTTTCAAAATCTTGATTTCTTATAGAATCTTCTTTTTCACTAATAACTTTTTCTATATCTAATTCCTTTTGCTTAATTTCTGGTGGAAGAGTTAACCTTGAAATTCTAACTTTGGCAGCTGCTTCATCTATTAAATCAATTGCTTTATCTGGCATATATCTATCACTTATATATCTATCTGCTAAATCAACCGCCATATATAAAGCTGAATCTGTAATTTTAACTTTATGATGAGATTCATATTTGTCTCTTAATCCAAATAAAATATTTAGAGTTTCATCCTTAGTCGGTGGTTCTACATTAACAGTTTGGAATCTTCTCTCTAAAGCAGCATCCTTCTCTATATGCTTTCTATATTCATCTATTGTTGTGGCACCTATACATTTTATTTCCCCTCTAGCTAATGCTGGCTTTAGTATATTGGAAGCATCAATAGCGCCCTCTGCTCCTCCAGCACCAACTATAGTATGAATTTCATCTATAAAAATTATTATATCTTCTTCATTTTTTAATTCATTCATTACCTTTTTTAAACGTTCTTCAAACTCACCTCTATATTTAGCTCCAGCAATCATTGATGTAATATCTAATATCAAAAGTCTTTTATCCCTTAGGCTCTCTGGTGCATCTCCTGATACTATTTTTTGAGCTAATCCTTCTATTATAGCAGTCTTACCAACACCTGGTTCACCTATTAAGCAAGGATTATTTTTTATTCTCCTACAAAGAATTTCTAATACTCTTTGGGTTTCTTCATCTCTTCCTATAACTGGATCTAATTTTCCTTCTCTTGCACTTTGAGTTAAATCTCTACTATATTGATCTAATACTGGTGTTTTGTTTTGCTTTTTTTCTTTTTGTATAGATTTTTTATTCTCTCTAAGTTCATTTCCAGATATATATTTATCTAACTCTTGTTTAACTGATGCCAAATCAATTTTTCCACTTGTTAAAATAGTATAAGCAACTCCTTCTCCTTCATTTACAAGCGCCATTAATATATGTTCTGGATTTATAAAACTATGACCATATTTTCTTGCTATATCTAAACTATCATCAAATAACCTCTTAGCTCTTGGAGTTAATAACATTTCTCCATTAGAAACGTCATCATCTCCAAATCCCAAATAATCTTCAGTCATCTTTCTTACCTTATCTATAGTAATTCCTTTACCAGCTAAAAGTTGACCTGCATATCCATTTTCTTTTAATATTCCTAACAAAACATGTTCCGTACCAATGTACCCGTGTTTAAAATTTTGAGACTCCTGTTGTGCTTCCACCAAAACAACTTGTGCTCTTTCTGTAAACCTCCCAAAAATCATAGTGTCACCTCCAAATATAATTTAATATAGATTGCTATACAAATTATTACTATATTCTATAAATATGACCCAACCCTCTTTACCATAATTATTTTCTTATATCTATTATAATTATTATGATAAAATAACCATTATGATACCCTTAAGTATTTCTGCTCTTAGCTTATTTCTATCTTCAGCAGCTCCTAACGTTCTATCGTTTATAGACATCTTAATAATTTCCAATTCTCTCTTAGTTATTAATTTTGTATCATATAAATGTTCAATTAATAATACCGCTGCATTATAAGTTAAACTATTTCCAATTGCTTTTTTTATTTCCTCTAATTGTTTTTCCTTACTATTATATTCTACTCTTCTGATTATTATATATCCTCCGCCACCTCTTCTACTTTCAATTAAATATCCCTTTTCAGTAGTAAATCTAGTTGTTAAAACATAATTAATTTGAGATGGTGCACAATTGAACTTATCTGCTAACTCATTTCTTTGAATAATTACCTCCTTATTTTTTTCATCTTCTATCATGTCATTAATAAATTGAGCTATTATATCTGAAATTCTTGCCACAATTTCACCTTCCTAAACGTACTTTGACCTTATTTGACTTTAATTATATATAATTTTTTTTTTGATGTCTATGTAATAATTCCTTTATTTTTAGGTAAATATACTAATGTATGTTAGACTATTAATAATTGCTATTACTACCTCCTATTGTCTCCGAATTTATTTTTTCTAAACCCTCTGCAATTATTACAAATTAAATATTTTTACATAAAAAAAAGAGCCGTCAAATTGACGACTCTAAAATTTTATTAAGCTTCAGCTGGAGCTCCTACTGGACAAACATTTGCACAGTTTCCACAATCGATACAAGTATCTGCATCAATAACGAATTGAGTATCCCCTTGGCTTATAGCATTAACTGGACATTCTGCTGCGCAAGCACCACAGTTAACACATGAATCATTAATTGCGTATGCCATTAAAAACACCTCCCCCAATATTTAATTAATACCACTATTATTTTATCATACAAGTTTTTCTTTTTAAAGGGAAAGTTAATATGCTATTTCTCCATGGATACTTTTTAACTAAATTACCATATATCCTGAATTCTCAATAGAAGTTATTATTTCTTCTATAGACACACTTAAACTATCATATACTATACTAACTTCTTTTTTATTCAAATTAATTTCACAGGCAAGAATACCTTCATAATTACTAACCACATTTCTAATATTAACAATATCATTATGGGTAGTTAAATTATAAATTCTAACTAGTGATTTCATTAATTTTCCTCCTTAGTTACCCTTTATAAGATCTTTAATTAGTTTTCTATCCTCTTCTGACTCTATCTCTAATTTTATATCATCGTCATCTATAGAATCCTCATAATGACCTTTTATAAGTTCAACATTTTCTATTTTGAACTCTTCTAGAATTTCTTCCTCGCCTTTTCTAAGCTTAACTTTAACACTTTCTTTAACTGTATTATTTGAGAATACTTCTCCAGTTCCTTCACTAGTCTTAACAATTGAGCCTACTTTAGGCATTCTCTTTCTAATATCCTCATAAGTGCTTTGCTCATAATTTAAGCAGCACATAAGTCTTCCACAAATTCCTGAAATTTTTGTTGGATTAAGAGATAAGTTTTGTTCTTTTGCCATCTTTATAGAAACAGATGCAAAGTCCCCTAAAAATGTTGAACAACACATTGGTCTTCCACAAGGCCCAAGTCCTCCAAGCATTTTAGCTTCATCTCTTACACCAATTTGTCTTAATTCAATACGCGTTTTAAATATTGTAGCTAAATCCTTAACTAATTCTCTAAAATCAACTCTTCCATCTGCAGTAAAATAGAATATTACTTTATTATTATCAAATGTATATTCTACATCTATAAGTTTCATAGTTAACTCATGTTCTTGAATTTTCTTTAAACAAATCTCAAAGGCATCTTTTTCTTTATCCTTATTCTTAAAATGCTTATTAATATCTTCTTCTGTAGCTATTCTTAAAACACTTTTTAAAGGTGCAACTATATCATCTTCACTTATCTCTTTTATTCCAATTACACATTCTCCAAATTCAATACCTCTTGCAGTTTCAACTACTACATAAGTATCTTTTTGTATATCCATATCTGCTGGATCAAAATAATATATTTTTCCAGCTTTTTTAAATCTAACCCCGACTACTTTTATCATTATTAACCCTCCATAAAGCCCATTAACATTACACGTAATATCATTACCCAACTAACATTACTCTTAATGTTTTTCCTTGCTTCTTCTATCGTCATTATCATATTATTCAGCTTTCTAAATGACATTTCTTTAGTCATCTCATTTATATCATCAAATTTATCTCCATTTATGATAAAATCCTTATTTTCAACTTCTTTATGTATTAATATATCTCTTATAAATCCACCTAAAATATTTAATACTTCTTCCTTATTATCCTTTAATCCACTTAGCTTTTCTTCATGTTGTAATATAACTTCAACATTGTTTTTATTTAAATCTTTTATTAAATCTATTAATTTACTTCTAAGTTCCTTTAAATTATCATCATTAAAATATCTATCTATTCTTCCTGGAATTCCCTCGCTAAATGCAATAGCAGATTTTATTTCATTTTCATTATAATTAAACTCTTTAATTCTTATGTATTCATATAACTCTTCTTTAGTTAAAGGAGTCAGCTTATAAATTTCACATCTAGATTTTATAGTGTCTAAAATTAATTCTAAACTTTCACATAATATTATTATGTGAACTCCTATTGGTGGTTCTTCTATAGTTTTTAAAAGCGCATTTTGAGCTTGAGTGGTTAATTTATTTCCTTCATGTATTATAATTACCTTTTTATCTCCCTCAAATGGCTTCTTAGATACTTCTTCAATTATATCTCTTACATCATCTACTCCAAAAGAAGATTTATTACTTCTATAATTTATAATATCAACATACTCTCTATCAAGCTCACCATTTAATATTAATTTAGCTAATATATTTGCCAGTTTGCTTTTTCCTATACCATCTTCTCCTGCTATGAGGTGAGCATGAGAAAGAGTATTATTTATACATCTATTTCTAAAGTTATTAATTAAAGTCTCATATCCTATAAATTTTCTCATACAATCACCTCCTTATTAACTTACTTATACTTTATAAAACTGATCAACGTCTAAAACAAATACTGTAGCTCCACCAACCTCAACTTCAATTGGATAAGGCATATACATTCCTGAACCACTTCCAATAGTACTTGGAGTAGGTGCTGACACCATCTCTTTTCTTTTCTTGCATACATCTTCAATTACTTTAACAACATCTTTAACGACTTCCTTTTCAACTCCTATCATTAAAGTTGTATTACCTGATTTTAAAAACCCCCCAGTTGTAGCTAACTTAGTTACCCTAAAGTTATTATCAGTAAGTTCCTCAATTAAATCTATAGCATCATCATCTTGAACTATAGTTAATACCAACTTCATACCATATACCTCCACTAATAAGTTAATAATTTATTCTATTATATTTTATCATAAATACATAATAATTTACTAAATTTTATCTTTAAATAATTTATTATATGAAATTTTATCCTTATACTCTACTATTCTTTCTCGTAATTTTTGCTATTTACGATTATCTTACAAAAATTTGACTTTATCTATAAATATAATTCAATAATTATTTATTTTTTACTATATATATAAATAATATACAAAAACATATATCTTTCTATCGAACTTTTTTTCTTTTTAACTAAAAAGTTGTTTAAAATTAAGATTATTTTTCTTATTAAATAACTTAACTTCAAACAACTCTTATTTCATTATATTAATTATTAATCATTAACTCTAACATATCTTTTTTTATAGTGTTTATACACTCTGATAAATTATCATTTACATAAGATTTATTGATATTACATGCTTTTAATTTTTCATGACTAAAGTCTTTGCTATCAGCTAAGAATCTTCTACATAACTCATCATAATTAGGAGATTTCTCTTCTCTTTCTCTCTTTAAAGCTCTTTCTAATCTAACTCCATCATCTAATTCAATATAAAATGGAATTACATTTTCTTCACCAAAATATAATGCAATATCTTTATAGGCCTCTAATGTAACTATTAATAGATAATTATTTTCTTCTATATTAACTTGTTTATCATCTATAGTACAATAATACCATACACCATGAACAGTGTTATAATTTCTTTCTTCTATCACTTTGCCTTCGTTTCTATACTTTTCTAAAGTTATTTCATCAATGAAGTAATATTCTCGTCCATTACATTCATTACTTCTTATAGGTCTTGTAGTATATGATACAATTGCTTTTAGTTCTAACCCTTTATCTTTCATTAATTCTTTAAATATCGTATCTTTTCCAGAATTACTCTTTCCCATTAAGCAAAATATTTTGCCCATGTTTTCATCCTCCTTAATAGTTAGAATTGTTTTTTCTTAAATTATATCATATGACTATAACTTTAAGTTAATCTTTCATTTGCTTAACTAGATTTATTATTATAAATCTTTTAAATTTAAAATGTTTGATGCCATAGCTTTTTTTACTTTATTTTTTATAATTTCGTATTCCTTACTATTAACATCTATGATATTCATTTTTTGTACACATTCTTCACAAATGAAACTATTCATTATTTCAATTCCACTATTTTGGCTTTCTTTCTCACATATTATACAATACTTTTTAGGTTCTCTCCATATATCTTTATTATTAATATCCATAATACTCTCCTCCCTTTATTAATTAATTCTGTCCTATTATTTACACTCTATACTTGTCTAATTATATTTTTCTCTATTTTTTTACTTCCACTAATATTAATATATTATATTTTCTAATTACTAAAACAAAAAGTGAGATAGTATATTACGAGGGCACTGAAAAAGTGCCTTTCGGAATAAAAGACCTAAAAAATTTTTTTTAAG